>JBAXLL010000026.1:0-11693 GCA_037134835.1 Verrucomicrobiota bacterium | reverse complement strand
GAGTGAGCGCGGGCTGGCTGAGCGGGTCGGTCTGGACGGCTTTGGCGAGCACGGCGCGGGCGTTAGGCCGGGCACCAATGTCCATCAGCCGTCGGGAGACGGCGAGCAAGTTTTCTGCCCGGAGCCGAGGCTGGTTGATGAAATCTTTCAGCGCCAGCTGGCCGCCCGCTTCGTCGCCGAGTCCAAAATAGGCGATGGCCTGAAGGCCGCGGATGACGGCGGCATAGCGCTCCTTCCAATCAGGGTTGGGCGCGAGCAGATCGTTGGCGAGGTTGAGCGCGGCCTGGTAGTTTTTGGCCACGATATGAGACTCGATCTGCATGAGGGCAGGGTATTCCCAGTTCAGGTGTCCCGATGGGTCATCCTTGCAATGCAGGTAGATTTGGCGGGCCAGGGGAAAGTCGCCGACGTTGGCGGCATAGTCGGCGAGGGCGAGAAGCGCGGCGTCGTTGGCGGCGAATTCACGCAGGATGGAGTCGATGGCCTCACGGAGGGCGGTGTCATTGCCATCCTTTTTCAGACTGAAAAGGAGATCGATTCGGGGATAAGGATTTTTGGGGTCCGAGGCAGCTTGGAGGCGGCTGACGTCACTGGCCTCTTCCGGCCGGTCAAGCTCACGCAGCCAAGTTACCATGAGGTGGTAGATTTCCGGGTCATTTCTAAGTTGGGGGAAATTACGCAATTCACGGAGATGGCCCATGGCGGTGGCACGTTCGCCACGCTCCCATTCAATCCGAACCTTCAGCAGGAGGCCAGCACGGGTGCTGTTGAGCCCGTAATTATTGAATATATCTTCGGCCTGATCGTAATTGCCCCGGAAGAAAAGCGCCTGGGCCTTGGCCAGCGCAATGATCTGGTTGCGATTATTGATGACGGGAACAGGGGGGAGAAGCCAATCCGCCTGCGCCTGGACGACCTCATCCATCTGTTGTTGAAGCAGGAAGGAGAAAACAGTGTTCAGATATTTTGGGTCGTCAGAGTGGTATTTCAGGCCACCGAGAAGGTCCTTGCGGGCGAGATCCGGGCGGTGGATGGCGACATGAAATTCGGCAAACAGCAGGCGGCCGTCCTCATTGGCCGGCGATTTGGCCGTCCCTACAGTCAGGTTGAAGTAGGCCTCGCGCATTTTGCCGGAGGTGCCTTCGGCGGCCGCAGCTTTCGCCAGCTTGATGAAAAAATCCCCGCGGGCGACTTGAAAAGATTCCCAACGCGACGGCAAAAAACAAAGCAAAAGGTCCGAATAACGCGCTTCAGTGAAACCACGCTGGTATTTCAGAAATAAAAAGACCCCGCCGGTGGCACTCAGCCACCCTAGGCTGACGGCGAGCACAAGCGAAAGCATAAGGCGCCACCACCAGATTTCAACCTCCCAGCCGTCATCGGTGCGGACGATAAATACCGGGAACAACCGCCGCCAGCCCTCTGCCACGCGTTGCGGCGTGCCAGTGAGCTTATAGGTTTCTGGATTGGCGGGAGAGAGGGACATGAGTTGCGGATGAGGCATGGCCTTGTTACATATTTATGGCCATCGGTCACGCCCAAACGTGCCGTAACCCAAACGTAAGGAATAAATCCCTTGCTTCGGGCACGGCTTTACACTTTTTGAGTGGCAGATTCCGCTGTCGCAAGGAGCGCAGAGCGCGCTTTGGGTCCGCTGAAAAAAGCCGAATGGGGGCTTGCAATCCATCTGCGCATCTGCTTAACCTTACCTCAAACTCAACAATAACTCCTCACCCATGAAAAACTTTGTTCTCGGGGCCTTAGCCCTCACTGCTTTCGCCGGAACATCATTCGCGGCGGTCACTCTTGCCGATAACGTCAACCTCTTCCTCACCGGCAAGGTTGGCGTTTCTTACGACGACAACATCCAGCTTGGTGACGGCACGATCAATCCCAAGATTGATGACACCATTTTCAATGTGGTCCCGGGGCTATCGATCGAATTCGGGCAGCGGAAGCAGGCCATTTTCACGGTGCTGGATTTCAACGAGTCGCTGACGCGGTATGTGGATAACACCAACCTTAATACCAGTTTAGCCTCAGTGAGCTTGAGGTCCACCATGAAAGACCCAAAGACGAGCGGAGATTTTAACGCCGCTTACAGCCAGCTCGTAGCCAACACGCCGGTTTCAGGGGTTCCTGGACTGCTGCGGCGCAATGTCACCAACGTGGGAGGCAGCATCAAGTTTTCTCCATCGGGCGACAAAAGTCATTACGGCCTCGGTGTCACGTATGATCATACCGATTACCTCGGAGGGGTTGGCTTGGTCAACAGCAAGACGATCACGGTCCCGGCCGATTATTCTTGGGCGGTGGATGCGAAGCAAAATCTCAGCCTAGGCGTGCGTTATCGCAAGACCGAGCTGGCCGGGGCCACTCCCGATTTTACCGATTATTACTACAATATGGGCTGGAACAGCGAAGTCACGGCCAAGTTGAATGGCAATGCCAGCATCGGTCTCAATCAGCGCAAGCCGCAGGTGGGTAAGGATGAATCCTCCTTGGGTTTCAACTCCACCTTGAATTGGAGGGCCACGGAAAAAACCTCGGTGGGCTTCAATCTCAGCAACGATTTCGGTTCGTCCTCCGCGGGACAGTCGCAGCGCGCACTCAATCTCGGGGTCAACGCGACCACGGAGTTGGCTTCGAACGTGACCGGCACAGCCAAGGCCACCTATACGGCCACCCGCTACCCCGGTACCCGCAAGGATGATTACTGGCAGTATGGGGTTTCGGTGGGTTGGAAGATTGGCAATAACTTCGAAGTTACTGCCGCTTACGATTACAAAGACAACTCTTCCAGCATCGGCGGCGCCAACAGCTACGTCGACAACTTGGTGTCGCTTACTGGCACGGTGCGCTATTGAGATCTGAAAAATTGGAACCTCGCCAATTTTTCCCAGTCTCACTCATTAGGCCAGTCCGACGCCCCCGTCGGCTGGCCTTTTTTATCTCTTTCTCGATCGCTTTCCTAATCATGAAGAAAATCTTCCATCAGTTTCGACGGTGCATGCCGTGCGTTACGCTGCTGTTCGTGGTGCTACTCGCACAGGGCGCGACTCCCGAGACGAAACCGGCCGCGTCAACCGTCGCCGGCGTGGGACATGTGGATTATATTTTGCAGCCGGGGGACAAAATCGATGTGCGGGTCCAAGATCAGCCCGCTTTGACCGATTCAATGAAGGGCATTATTATTTCGCAGGACTACACAGTGGTGCTGCCGTATTTGGAAAAACCGGTAGATTTGACGGGGGCGACACTCCGGGACGCCGAACGGCTTATTACCGCGCGATACAAACCTGACTACCTGAAAAATCCTACGATTACGGTAAGGGTCGTGGAATATGTCTCCCGCACGGTCAATGTGATGGGCATGGTCAACAACGTGCGCGTCGTGGCCATTGATCCCAACAAAGGGCTAACACTAATGGATGCGATCACCCAAGCAGGTGGATTCAACGGGAAGGCGAAAACAAGAGATGTGCAAGTGATGCGGACGAACGCCGATGGCACCAAGCAAATGATTCCCATCGATGCCACGGAGCTCATAAAGAATCCACAGAGTAAGAAAAACATACAACTTCAGCCGGACGACATCATTAATGTCCCTGAAATTGTCTTTTAACTTTAATCAATTCCTCGCCCATCTAGCATCCAGCTCATGAGTTCGAACTCTCCCAAACAGCCGCGTTCTGGCGGTGATCACGGTTACGGTTATAGCGGCTCCTCCGGCTATGGCGGGTATGGCTACGGTGGCTACGGCTATGGTGGATATGGCTACGGCGGCTACGGCTACGGCAACAAGCGTGAAGGGGGATTGCAGCGCAGCCTGCAGGACTACATTCTGATCCTCCGGGAGCGAATCTGGTACATTATTGTCGTCTTTTTGGTGGTGTTCTCCTCGGCGCTGGTCTACACGTTAAGCCAGACGAAGATCTACATGGCGATGACTACCATGACGGTGCAGCGCCGGGGGATCAGCGTAATAGACAAAGGCGGTAAAACCGTGCAGGACGACCTGCTCGGGCCCGAAGAATTTGGCACTTTGCTGAGCGTATTTCAGAGTGCGGCCGTCACGACCAGGGTGGCGGAGCGGTTGAGGGGCGACGGGGGTGCCGACCTCAGGCGATTTATGGCCGCTTACGGCGCGACCGGAGGCACGATCGGCCCGGAGGACATTTTGAATGAAAACCGGATTGTGGGCCAACGGCGCAACACCTTCGTCATTGAGGTGAAATATAAACATCCTTATCCGGACATCGCGGCCAAGGTTGCAAATTATTTTGCCGAAGAATATCTGCAGCACAAGAGCGCCACCGCCAACAAAAGTGACAGCACGGTCGCGGCAGATTTAAGAACGCGGGTGCAGGATGAGCAAAAAAAAGTCGCCGACACCGAGAGCGCGATTGATGAGTTCAAAAAGATGAGCGGGAGCGTCTCGTTGAACGAGAGAAGCGACAGCGTGAGGAAAAATTACAGTGCCATGACGAGCAAACTCGACGAACAGCAGGTCGAGCTAAACCGGGCCATCAGCTACCGTATGCAAGTTGATCAGGCGATCAAAGAGGGGAGCGATTTGACGAATCTGAGTTTCATGTCCACCCCGGCCATCACCAGCCTGAAGGCGGCAATTTCCTCGTCCAACATTGACATCAAGAAGCTGGAGACCGACTACGGGGATCGGTGGCCTGCGCTAATAACGCAAAAAGAGGTGCTCGCCACGACGAAGAAGGAGCTGGACAAAGCGATAGCCAATGCGGTGGAGTTGGTCCGTTCCAACGAGAACAACCTACGGGACAATTTGGAAGCCACCAAGAAATTGGTCAAAATTTCCACGGACGATGTCCAGAAACTGGACGAGCAGTCAATCAACTACGACAAGTTGGTGCGGGAAAAAAACACCCACGTCGCTCTATTGCAGGAGTTGCAAGGCAGACTGGCCACACTACAGCAAACCGCCGATCTGGATCCGAGCTCGACCACCATACTCGACCGAGCTGGGGTTCCCGACAAAGATGGCTATGTTTCGCCGAACATGACGATCAATCTTAGTCTGGGGGTCGCCGCCGGGCTGGGCCTCGGTCTGGTCTTTGCCTTTTTTGTCGCCTACATTGATGACCGGGTGAAGAGCTCCTTTGACATCGAGTCGGTCATCGGGCTGCCGCTGCTGGGGATCATCCCGCAGATCAAGAAAATGGAGCAGCCCGACAAGGCGCAAATTGTCGCGAATAACGCCGACCGGCAGGTGTCCGAGGCCTTTCTGGCGCTCCATTCGGCATTGCGCCTGAAGGATGAAAGCAAAAACGGCCAGTGTATCCTGATCACGAGCACGATTCCGGGCGAGGGCAAATCATTCGTCACGACGAACCTCGCGCTCACCTTTGCGGCCCACGGGGAGCGGGTGTTGATTATAGACTGTGACTTACGCAAGCCAAACATCCACAAATCATTCCGTCAGGAAAATCTGAAAGGGCTGATTGATGTGATCGCTGGCGGGGTGGCGTTTGACGAGGTGGTGATCAAGCAGCTCCATCCCAATCTGGACGTCTTGACCAGCGGCGGACGGGCTAAAAATCCGACCCAGATCCTGAATAGCAAAAAATTCGAGATCATGGTGTCGGATCTGCGGAAGCGTTACGACCGGATCTTCTTTGACACGCCGCCGCTGGCCGCGGTGAGCGACGCACTGATCATTCTGCCGCTGATGGATGGCTCGTTGTTCTCGATTTTCTTCAACAAGGTGCGCCGCAAAGCGGCCCAGTATGCGGCCAAGAAATTGCTGGAGGCCAATGTTTCGGTGTATGGATCCGTATTAAACGGCCTCAACCTGACGGTGTCGGGCTACTATTACGCCCAATATTACGACAAGTCCTACAAGGATTACTATGTCGTGATGTCGAAGAGCGAAAACGCGCCACCGGCGAAAGAGTGATCCGCGGGCCGCACGGCGCGCCCGTGCCCCAGCGGCTTGACGCTCAGGCGGAAGGACCGGAACTTGTTCACATGGATTCTCTCCCGCCCGCGCAACGCAAGCTGCCGCTCTCCAGGTTTGTTCTGGCCGCGCTCGCACTCGGGGTTCTCGGGCTGCTCGTGCTGCGCTGGGTCGGCCTGCCGGAGCTCAAGGTGCTGGCGCGGCAATGGCTGACGATGATGCGCGCCGCCGGGCCGCTGCCGTTTTTCGCGGCATGGGCGGTGTTGCCGGCGGTCGGGGTGCCGTTGTCAGTTTTCACGCTCAGCGCCGGGCCCATGTTTGGCGAGCAGCTTGGCCTCGGCGGCGTGCTGGCGGCAGCGGCGGCGAGCCTCGCCTGCAACCTAACCCTCACCTACTGGCTGGCGCGACGCTGGCTGCGGCCATGGCTGGAAAGGCTGGTGCGACAGGCCGGCTACCAAATCCCAGTGGTCGTGCCGGACGACCAGCTTGAGCTCACGCTCCTGCTGCGCATCACGCCAGGGCCGCCGTATTTTTTCCAAAGCTACCTGCTCGGCCTGGCGGGCATTCCGTTCCGGCGGTATTTCCCCGTCTCCCTAGCTGTGGCCATGCTGCACACGACGGGGCTGGTGATCTTTGCGGAGTCCATCGCAGAGGGCAAAGGTCGGCTGGCGGTGGTAGGCGTGAGCGTTTTCATCGCCGTGCTGCTGGGCATCCACATCTTGCGGCGGCATTATGCCGGTCGAAAAAAGCCGGCGGCCCACGAAGAGCGAGGGATTAAAAAATGAAGTCGCGGCCAAGCCCTCATGCCGCAACAGAGGCGACGGAATTGTTTCCGCCCGACCATGCTAGCGCTGCGGGGGGCGGCCCGGAGACGCGCATCGAGACGGTGAGCGAGTTCACGCGGCGGGTGAAGGTGGTGATCGAGAGCGGCCTTGCGCCATGCTGGGTGCGTGGCGAGGTCAGCAATCTGCGCGCACAGGCGAGCGGGCATGTGTATTTTTCGCTCAAGGATGCCGGCGCGCAGGTGAGCTGCGTGATGTTTCGCGGCGACGCATCGCGACTGGCGGCACCGTTGCGCGAGGCAACGCAGGTGGTCGTCTTTGGCGAGGCGAGCGTGTATGAGGCGCGCGGGCAGTATCAGCTCATCGTGCGTGTGGCCGTCGAGGACGGGGTGGGGCGGCTGCAGCGCGAATTCGAGGCGCTGAAGCGACGGCTGGCCGACGAGGGGCTGTTTGCGCCGGAGCGCAAGCGCGCGATCCCGGTGATGCCGCGGTGCGTAGGCTTCATCACGTCGCCGACGGGGGCGGCGGCGCAGGACTTTTTGCGGATCCTCACGCGGCGCGGCTGGCGCGGGCGGCTGGTGCTGCTGCCGGCGAAGGTGCAGGGCGAGGGCGCGGCGGCGGAGATGGTGGCGATGCTGCGGCGGGCGGAAGAACTGAAAATTTTCGACCTGCTCGTGATCGGACGCGGCGGCGGGAGCATCGAAGACCTCTGGGCCTTCAACGAGGACGCGCTGGTCCGCGCGGTGGCGGCCTGCGCGGTGCCGGTGATCTCGGCGGTGGGCCACGAGATTGATTTCACCTTGTGTGATTTCGCGGCCGATGTGCGGGCCGAGACGCCGAGCGCGGCGGCGGAGCTGATTTCAAGCGCGTTTGTCGCGTGCGCCGAGCGCGTGGCGCGGGCCGGGGTGGCACGAACGGCGGCGGTGAGGAGCGCGGTGGAGCGGGCGCGCGAACGGCTCGACCACGCCCGTTCCCGGCTCCGGCTGCTCACTCCGGGCACGCAGGTCGAGCGCGGCTGGCTGCGGCTCGACGACACGGCGAACCGCCTCGCGACGGCGCTGGCGACGATGGCGCGCGGCAAGCGTGAGCGGCTCACGGCGGCGCGCACCATGCTGGTGCAACGTTCCCCGGAGACGCGCGTGCAGATAGCGTCTCACCAGTTGCTCGCGCTCTGGAAACGGTTGGAGTCGGCGAGCCCGAAGTCGGTGCTTAATCGGGGTTTCGCGATTGTGCGCGACGAGCGGGGCCTGCCAGTGTCTCGGCGGAAAGGCCTGCGCGCAGGGCAGCGGCTGACGGCAGAATTTGCGGATGGCGCGACGCCGGTGCGGGTCGAGCCGGGTGCGTCATCGAGGCCATGAGCATCAGCCGGGGAAGGTCCTCCTTGGGTTGGTTTCGAGGAAAGTGCGGATGGCGGTGGCGAAAGTGGTGGCGAACTCGGCGTGTTTCTTTTCACCCAGGCCGAAGATGCCGTGCATCGCCGCTTCGGTGGCCGGATACTCGCGCGCCATCTGGCGCAGGGTCGCGTCGCCGAAGATGACGTAGGCGGGCACACGGCGCTCGTCCGCGAGCTTTTTGCGGAGCTCGCGCAGGCGGGCGAAGAGAATTTCGTCGCACGCGATGTCGCCTTCGCGGCGGACAACCCGTTTTGCCCTTGGCAGCTCCATCGGCTTCGTGAGCGTGATGGATTCGCGCGACTTCAAGACGGCCAGGCCGGCCTCGGTGAGCTCGATGACGGGAAACTCGCCGGTGCTCTGCGCGACGTGGCCGAGGCGCATCAGCTCACGGCCGACGGCGGCCCATTGGGGCCGGGAAAGTTCCAGGCCGATGCCGTAGGTGCTAAGCTGTTCGTGGCCCCAGCGGCGGATTTTTTCGGTGTCGGCGCCGGTGAGCACTTCCGTGAGGTGGTTGAGGCCGACACCGAAGCGGCCGGCCTGCCGGATGCGATAGACACAGGAGAGGAATTTCTGCGCCACAACCGTGGCGTCGTAGGTGTCGCGCGGCTCAAGGCAGTTGTCGCATGCACCGCAACTGTCGAGAGGAAACGTCTCGCCGAAATACGCCAACAGCTCGCGGCGGCGGCAGGCGGCGCTCTCGGCATAGTGCGTCATTTGGCGGAGCTGGGCGCGGGCGACGTTGCGTTCGTGCTCGTCGGTGATTTCTTCGATGAAATGGGTCTGCTTGGCGATGTCGCCGCCGCTGAAGAGCAGCAGGCAGTCGCCGGGGAGGCCGTCGCGCCCAGCCCGGCCGGTCTCCTGATAGTAGCCCTCGATGTTTTTCGGAAGATCATGGTGGATGATCCAGCGGACGTTGGGCTTGTTGATGCCCATGCCGAAGGCGATGGTGGCGCACATGATCTTCACCTCGTCGCGAAGGAACAGCTCCTGGTTGACGGAGCGCTCCTCGGGGGCGAGGCCGGCGTGGTAGGGACGGGCGGCTAGGCCGCGCCGGGCGAGCGACTCGGCCACGCGCTCGGTGGTGGCACGTGTGGCGCAGTAGACGATGCCGCTTTCGTCGCCGCGCCGGTGCGAGAAATCGAGAATTTGCTTCAGCGGCTCGTCCTTTGCGAGGACGCGATAGGTCAGATTGGGGCGGTTGAAGCTGGCGACGAAGGTGGCGGGCGCGCGGAGGCGTAGGTGGGTGATGATGTCGGCGCGGACGCGCCCGGTCGCGGTGGCGGTGAGCGCCATGACGGGCACGTCGGGCAGGAGGTCACGGAGCTTCGCGAGCTGGCGGTATTCCGGGCGAAAATCGTGGCCCCACTCGGAGACGCAGTGGGCCTCGTCGATGGCGAGCGCGGCGACGTTCCAGTTTTTCAGGTTATCCTGCCAGCCATCAAGCATGAGGCGCTCGGGCGCGACGTAGAGCAGCCGCCACTCACCGCGGTGCAGGCCGGCGAGGCGCGAGCGGGCTTCGGCTTCGGTGAGCGAGGAGTTGAGAAAAGTGGCCGCGACGCCGGTGGCCTGCAGCTGGTCCACCTGATCCTTCATCAGCGCGATGAGCGGCGAGACGACGACGGTGAGGCCAGACCGCACGAACGCGGGAAGCTGGAAGCAGAGCGACTTGCCGCCGCCGGTCGGCAGCAGCGCGAACACGTCCTGACCGGCCAGCGAGGCAGCGATGATCTCGCGCTGGAGCGGACGAAAGGCCGGATAGCCAAACGTTGTCTGGAGTGGATGGAGCAGTTCGTCGTCGGGAGCGGACACGGCAGGCCACGCTGGGTGAAACCCGCGGCCAATTCACGGCAAATATTTTGCAACCACCGCATTCAAACAAGGCATTGACTCTCTGCCGTTGCCGCCTACCTTTTGGACACCCACATACATGGTGAACCTTCCCGAAGCCGGATTCGACTCCCAGCGCCGCAGAGCGCATCTCCCAAAGTGTCATGTTTTAACTTTATCGTGGGTTGGGCCAGTTTCATCCCTTTGATTCCCGTGGCTCACCTGTCCCCCTCTTCCCGGCCGGAGCAGCCCGACTCGTCGTCGTGCGAGTTCGTGAAGCAATCCAGTCTCTATCAGGAGTTTCTGGCCGAACGGGAGGAGATACTCCGGCACAAATGGATCGAGTCAGAGCGGCTGGGGCAGGATATCGGCTTCGAGCGCGCGCTGCTCGACTGGATCCGCAAGCATCGTGAGAGCTGGCGTTCCGCCCGCCGCGCGCAGGGCATCCACAGCACTCCGCCCATGTCCTTGCCACCTACGACCAACGGCCGGACGAAGGGGTGAGGCGGCGGCCAGATCCGCTCGGCGGATTTTAACCGCAGTTTGCTCAAATATTCACGGATCGGTCATTTCAAGCCTGTGATGGGGAGTGGATGGTTCTGAATCGCGACGGTTCGGCGGCGGACAGGGAGGCCGGGCGCTTTCGATTTCAGACCCTCATCGGCGTTAATGGGCGGTTAAAGCTCCATAGCCGACGCTGAGGCGGCTTATTTCACGGTGTGGCCGCTGCGGGTGCCGGCTTCAGCCAGCGGACGAACCACTCCACGGCCTCGCGCTCGGCCTCGGGTGTGACCTTGTGCGCGGTATTTTTCTCGATGAGCGAGCGAAAACGATCATCGGCTCCGGCGGCGTGGTAGGCGGCCTGGGCGGCGTCCACACATTCCTTGAGGCCGCCGGGCGGCGTGCGCGGGTCGAGCTCGCCGTTGATGGCGAGCAGCGGACGCGGCGCGATGAGCGGCGTCATCGCCGGGCCGTCGAACTCGCCATAAATGCCGGGCGCGACCTTGTCGTAGAACTTGCGGGTGAACACCGCATCGGGTTTCGCCAGCCCGGCCTCCTTGGCCGCCGCGCCGAAGGCGTCCGCGATCGTGCCGGTGCGTTCCTGCCACACATCGTGGTCGAGCGCCCAGCGGAAGCTCTCGATGCTGATACACGGCACGGCCACGGCGATGCGCGGGTCCACGGCGGCGGCGAGGTAGGTCTCGATGCCGCCTTTCGAGACACCATAGAGGCCGATGCGCTTCGCATCCACGTCGTCGCGCGTCTCCAGCCAGTCCACGAGCCGCATCACGTCCCAGGCGGTGTCGTAGAAAAACGGGTGCTCGCCCGAGCCGTGCCACGCGCGGAGGATGGTGTCCTGGTAGGAAACGGTGCCGGTCTTGCCCGGCGCGGCGCGCTCGCCGTGTTCGCGGCCGTCAATGGCGATGGCGATGAAGCCGCGCGCCGCCAACGTGCGCATGAGCGGCAGTTCGTCCTCCTTTTTCCCGCCGGTGCCGTGGAGCAGGATGACGACCGGCAGCCGGCCGTTCGCGCCGGCGGGCTTGAGGAGCACACCCGGCACGCGCTGTTTCGCGTCGGTGGCAAACGAGAAACGCCACTCGGCCGGGCCGCCGGCAGTGGTGGGTGCGGGTTTTGCGGAGATTTCCGCCGCGAGCGGCACGCGTGGGCGGTCGATGAGCTTGAGGAAGTCGGCGCGTGTGTCGGCGGCGCGCGACGGCGCGACGGCGAGGAGCAGGGCGCAGAGAGCGGGGAGGAGGG
>JBAXLL010000025.1:0-12127 GCA_037134835.1 Verrucomicrobiota bacterium | reverse complement strand
GTGCATAATAGTAGCCCCAGTCCGCCAGCCACATCCCGAATCGGGTCAGCGCCACGCCGCCCAGCGCGAATCCGCCGAGCGCAGTCCAGCACCGCGCGCTGCCCGGGCGCGCCCCGCCACGCCGCTCCAACCACCAGATGACCGTACCCAGCGGCATGACGAATTGCACCAAAAGCAGCGAGTCAGAGAGCAGGCCGAGCCCCAGCACCGCGCCAGTCAGTGCCAAAATCCGACGTGAGGAGGGCGGCTCACCGATGATACGACCGGCCAGCGCCACCAGCGCCAGGCCGGTGAGCAACGCGCCACCATGGAAGTTGGGCTGCGGCAGCAGCCACAGGACCGGCACATGCTGCGGCAAAAACTGCAGGAGAAGCGCTGCGTTGACCACCAGCACCCCCGCCAGCCACGCGACCAGCGGGCGGCAGCCCGCCCACCAGCGCGCGCATGCCGCCACCAGCACCACCCACGCAACCGCGTAGCCTGCGACATAAAACGCGAGGCCGATCCCGCCCAGCCCCATCGACGCCAGCACCCATCCATAGGCGAGAACGTCCGGGAAAAAATAGGGCGCCCCGCAAAAGCTCCACCCAGAAGAAGGATAACGGCCCGCCAGCAGGTCGGCCGCGAACACCTGGGAATAAAGCGCATCGCTCGACAGCGCACCGTTAAACGCCAATCCTGCGAGCCGCAGCGCGAGCACCACTGCCAGCACAAGGCCGGCCGCGATCACGCCCCAGCCCGCACCGCCGGACGGCGCAGGTGAGGCGGCGGGAACAAGGGATGGCCCGGGAGCAGACATGGCGAAGACAGGGGGATAGAAAATCAGGGGTGCCACCAGCCGGCATTTTGAAAAAAACGTGCGACGACTTCCCAACATCTTTGGCCGGCGTGCAACATTTCGCCCCAGGTCACGGGTGCGTCGCGCGAGATGGCCGTCGTGTAGAACAGCGCCATGATGTAGAAATTCCATACCCCGCCCACCAGATAGACCACCCACAGCGTAGGCCGCCAACCCGGTCGCGCCCGCCAGACCCAGGCGAGTCCGCCCATGAAAAAGAGGCACACCGCTTCGCAGGCCCGCTGGCCGAACGAGCTGGCGAACCACCAGCACCACCAGGCGGCGTTAACGTAAAGGGTGATGAGCACCGCCAGCAGGCCGGCGGCCAGGAAGCCGCGGCCGCGCTCGCGCCAAACCAGCCAGACCAGCCCAGCCGCACCCACGAGAAGCAGTGGATGCCAGTAGAACAAGCCATGCCGTGCCGCGAAAAGAACGTTCAACAGGTGCGGATTGGCCCAGTAAAAACTTTCTCCCTCCGCGCCGTAAGGGGACAGCAACCACGAGCCATAAACCACATGCCAGGCGAACAGTTGCAACCCCACCAGCGGCAGCAGACCAATCACGAAGGCACCCGCCGCCCGGCCCGCATCGTACGCACCGGACTGGCGCAGCCCCTGCAACCAGACCCAGGCAGGAATCACGGCGAACACCCCGAGCTGAAATCGCAGGATCATCGCCAGCCCCAAGCCGATCCCTGCCCACAACCACGGTCCGGTTTTCCCACGATTGTCCTGGGTCCGCATCAAGCCCCAACACATGAGCGCAATGGCTGAAAATGCCGCGCTATGGCTCAGGCTCAGCTTAAAGGTCTGGTAATAGGGCAGCGGGCTCGCCACCCAAATCAACCCCACACCCAACAGGGCCGACTCACGGTCACCGCACCACCGGCTCACGACCCGCCACGCCAGCACCAGACCGGCCTGTGCGAGAAAAAAATGCCAGGTGTAGATGAAAATTTGATAGACCGCGTTGTAACCGTCGCGCTTGAGCGTCCACACGCCGAGCGTGCGTCCCGCCGCGACCATGCCGTCGGCGGCTAGATAGGCCGGAGCCGACAGCAACGCCCAGCCGACCCCATATTTGTTAGGCTGCCGCCCGGTGGGCGTGGGCGGAGCCAGCAAAATCTCCCGCCGGAAATCCTCCGGCAGCGTGTTGCACTCCTGGATGTCGTTGCGAAAACTCCAGTCGCCGTCCACCATCAGCGAACGCAGCCAAAAATAATAGAAGCTGTTGTCCGTCCCGCGCAGCGCGCTGCGCCATGGCATCTCGGCAAACTGCGAGCCAAACGCCACCAAGGTCGCGCACCAAATTGCGACGAACGTCCGCCGTCGCGACGTGGCCAGGCCGCGCCATGTCGCCTTCAGCTCCGGCCACCACGGGCCGGGCGGGACGGATGGATCAGGCGACAAATTGTCCATCACGCATGGGCCGGGTCACGTCGCAGCGGGCGGCCAGATCGGGATTGTGGGTGACCAGCACGACCGTCTGCCCGTTCTGCCGGGCGAGGCTGGTCAGCAGATCAAAAACGATTTCAGAGTTCTTCGCGTCCAGATTGCCCGTCGGCTCATCGGCCAGGATGGCGGTCGGCTCGTTGGCGAGCGCGCGGGCGATGGCCACCCGCTGCTGCTCGCCGCCGGACAGGTGCGCGGCAAGGCGGCTGGCCTTGTCGCCCAGCCCGACCGACTCGAGCAACGCGCGCGCGCGCATCGCCATCGCAGCGGGTGCGAGGCGGCCGAGCTTCCGCATCGGCAGCATGACATTCTCGATCACCGTGAACTCGAGCAGCAGGAAATGGAACTGAAACACAAAGCCGATATGCCGCGCGCGCGCCGCGGTGCGCAGCCCGTCGTCCGCGCCCGACATCAGCTCACCGTTGATCCAGATCTGCCCCTCGTCCGGTCGGTCGAGCAGCCCGAGTTGGTAGAGCAGCGTGGATTTGCCACAGCCCGACGGTCCGACCACCGCATAAACGCGCCCGCGCTCTGCCGTAAACGCCACCCCGCGCAACACATGCGCGCGTCCATCCCCAACCCCCAGATGGCGATGGAGGTTCCGGCATTCCAAGGCAATGCCGGCGCCTCCACCGCCGGGAGCGGGGAGGAGGGAGGAGTGAGGAGGGAGGACGTTGTTCACTTAAAACGAAAGGAACGGACTTTGATGCAAGCGCCCAGCTTAGCGGAAAGGGTCTTCACGTCCGCGATTATTTTTCCGGCCTGTGCTGTCGTCAGCAGCCCAACGCGCATGGCGAGCCGAGCCTGCGACCGCACCTCGCCCCATGAGCCCTTGGCGTAGTATAGGAACTGGACAAACTCGTTGTTCGAGCCGCGCTCGTAGCCTTCCGCGATGTTTGAGGACACGGAAATCGCCGCGCGCCGGATCTGATCGCGCAGTGCGAAATCCCGGCACGGCTTGAACGCCTCATAGACCGCCGCAGCAAGTTCAATGGCCTGCTGCCAGACCACCAAGTCCTCGAAGGTTTCGATTGGTTTTCCCTTCTCCATGTTACGTTCTCCATTTTCCTTGCAGTGGCGCTACCGCGCTATTGCGCCGTGCCCCGTACGATGTCGCCCGGCTCAAGCCGCGCGGCGCGGCGGGCGGGAAGATAGCTCGCTACCAGCACGACGACCGCCGACGTCCCGACCGCCGCAGCATAGTGCCACGGAGACCACGTCACCATAAACGAGTCGGTGGAGAATACGCCCCGGATGTGGATCGGCAGGTGCGCGACCCCCCAGGTCGCCGCCGCTCCGAAGAGCGAGCCCAGCGTGGCGCCGCCCACGAACACCAGCGCGCCCTGCCACAGGAAAATCCGCGCAATGTCGCGCCGGGTGTAGCCCATCGAGCGTAGGATCGCAATTTCCTTGGTCTTTTCGAGGACGAGCATGGCGAGCGTGTTAAACATCCCTAGTCCGGCCACGAGAATGATCGTCGATACCGTGAGTGCGGAGGAGAAACGCAGCGCGCGAAATACCTCCAGCCAGGTTTTCTCGCGCTGCTGCCAGGATGAGACCGTGTGCTGAATCACGCCTTGGATTTGCGCGGCGTCCTCACGGGCGCGGCTGGGGTCATGGAGCGCAACCTGCAGATAGCTCGCCGCGCCGGGCCGCTGCAGCAGGGAGCGCGCCTCGGCGAGGTGCAGATAGATGCGCTCCTTGTCGATGTCCCGGATGCCGGTCTCGTAGATCGCACTCACGCGGTAACGCCGCGTCTGCCCGCGGGTTTCAATGGTGAACGTGTCGCCGGCCTCCAGCTGCAGCCACCCCGCTAGCACGTTGCCGAGCAGCGCGCCGTTCGGCGTCCGTCGGTAATCATCGAGGTCGCCGCGCAAAATCTGCCGGGCGAGGTCCGTCACCGCCAGATGGTCGTCGAGGTTGACGCCAAAAACGCGTGCCGGTGAGGCGGTCACGCCCCCCACTGCGTTCACGCCCGACTGCAGGATCGCCGAGACCCCCGTGACATTTTCAAACTGCCGCACGGCCGCCGCCACGCGTTCGGGATCCTGGATGTCGCCGTCACTGGAAATCCGCGGGCCCGACGAGGCCACGCCAGCGCCTGCGACCATCGGGGCAGCGATGCGATATTCGACGCGCAGCGCGCCATTGGTACCGAGGATGGTGCGAATGAAAAAATCCTCAAACCCGCTCGTCTGGGCCTGGGTGACGATGAAAAAACCCACGCCAAAGACGATGCCCGCGAGGCTCATCAGCATGGAGCGTTTCCGCGCCGTCAAAAATCGCAGGGCGATGCGCAGGTTGGGCGGCATGGCGGCGCGCTCAGGGTTGCGCCACGCGCACTCGGTCGCCCGCGTGGAACGCCTCAAGGTTGTCCGTGATGACGAGCTCGCCGGCCTCGGCACCGCCGAGCAGCTCGGCCTCCAGCATGGTGGCGAAACCACGCTTCACCTGCCGCCGCTCGACGCGGCCGTCCTTGACGACCAGCACCGTGTCGCCAGACAAGGCGCGGCGCGGCACCAGCAGGGCGTTGGCGTGCTCCCCGAGAATTACGCTCGCTTCGCCACTCAGGCCCGGCACGAGCCGGTCGGACGCAATCTTCACGTCGAATCGCACCGTGTAGCGCTGCGTGGCCGGGTCGGCGGTGGGCAGCACCGCCGCCACGGTCGCCTCAAATTTTTCCGCACCATAGCCCAGAAAAGTCACGGTCGCCCGCTGCCCCACGGTGACGCTGGCAAAGCTCTCTTCGCTGATGCTCCCCTCCACCGCGCGCGCCTCCGACAGCAGCATCGCCAGCGTGGCGCCCGGCGCGACGAGATCTCCGGGCCGCGCCAGCACGGTCACAACCTGTCCGTCCTCGGGCAGGGTGACGCGCGTTTTCGCGATGAGCTGCTGCTGCGCCTTGAGCCGGCTCTCGAGGTCGGCCAAGGCCGCCTCGCGGTCGATTTTCTCCAGCGCCAGCGCCGTCTCAAGCTGCTGCGCGCTGCGGCGCAATTTCTCCAAGTCCGCCTTGGGAAACGTCCCGGCGTCGGCCTGCCGTTCGGCCTTCGCCAGCTCCTCGCGGGCCGTGGCCAGCGCGGGCTCGTTGGCCGAGCCGGCCGCCAGCCGCTTCCGCGCCGCGTCGCGCTCGTCGGTCAGCCGTCGCAGCTCAGCCTGCAAGTCGCTGTCGTCCAGTTGCACGGCGACCTCCCCCGCATGCACGCGAGCGCCGACGGCCAGCGTGCTGGAGCGGATGCGCCCGCCGTTTTCGCCACGCAGCTCCATGGTGTGGTCGGCCCGCACGCTCACGGTCGCCGTGACAGCGTTGACGACCGGGCCGCGTTTCACCGCCACCACCGTCGCCGTCGCGGGCCGGCCCAACAGCACCCACCCCACCACGCCGGCGAGGGCGAGGAGCACGAGCAATTTGAACACGGAGGAAATTTTCATGGAAAATGAAGGGTGGCCGCCGGCTGTGTGCCCCGCGCCCGCAGCAGGGCATATTCCGCCACGCGAAGCAACTGCGCCGCACGCAGCCGCAGCAGGTCGAGCCGCACCTGCTCGTGCTCAAACATCCGCCGGTCCCAGTCGTCGGCCGAGATTTGGCCGGCGTCCAACTGCGGCCGGTCCGCCGCAAGCCGCGCGGCCGATTGCACGAGCCGCGCCTCGCGGGCCGCCAGCTCGCGCTGCGCCAGCGTCAGCTCCTGCCAGCCGTCGGCCAGCTGCCGTTGCAACGCCTGCGCCGCGAGGTCATAAGCGAGGGATTTCTGCCGGAGCTCGGCGTTGGCGCGGCCCGCCGACGCCTGGCTGGCACCGCCATCGAAGATGTTCCAATTCATCCGCACGCCGAGATAGTGGATTTCCGCACCAAACTTCGCCGCGATGTTGGCCGTGTAATTCACTTCGTCCTGGGTGACGCCGGCCACGAGGTCGAAGGTCGGCCGCCGCCGCACCCGCTCGACCGCCTCGCCGATCCGGGCGACCTCGCGCACGCCGGCGGCCTGGGCCAGCGCGGCCACACCGGCGACGGGCGCGGCGCCTTCGGGCGGGCGCAGGCCCGCCGTCCAGTCCGGCACGGCCGGAATGTCTCCCGGCATATTCTCCGCCGGGAAATCCTTCACGCCAATGAGCGCCGCGAAATCGCCGCGCGCCCGGTTCCACGCCAGTCCGAGCCGCTCGGTCGCCAGCACGCTTTCCTGCACCGCCAGCCGTAGGTCGGCAAGGTCGAGCGCCGGCACCTCACCACGCGCGGCCCGGGCCTCGTCGCGCTGCAACTGCTGCGAGCGCCGGCGCCCGGCCCAGCGCGCCTGTGCCATGTCCTGCCCGAGCAACACAAGGCCGGCATATTGCGCCCGCAGCTCAAGGACGAGGTTGCGCCGCGCCTCGGCCAGATTTTGCTCGGCCAGCTGCCGCTGGATTTCGCCCATGCGCGCCCGGTTGGCCAGGGCGTCCCAATGCCAGAGCGGCAGGGTGGCGACCAGCCCGTAGGAAAATTTGAAGCTGTATTGGGTGCCGGCCAGATCACGGCGGATTTCCTGCCTCCCGTCCACGCCCGCGCCTGCGCTCAACGTCGGATTCAGGCCGGCCCGTGCCAAATCCTCGCCGGCCCGTGCGACTGCCACCGCCAGCCGACTTTGCAACACGCGCGGCGAGGCTTCGAGCGCCGAGGCCAAAATCGGCTGCAGTCCGGGCAGCAGGGCTTCGGGCAGCCGGAGCGGATCGGACGGCGGCGTGTTTTCCTCCGCGTACCCGGTGGCGGAAACCAGGCCGGCGACAAGGGTGAGCGGCAGAAAATAGTGGAAGAAGCGGGCCATTGCGAAGATTACGGAACCTCCGGCCAATGCGCCGGTTCGTGCACCGGTTGGCAATCACGAATTCCCTGGGGCTCCGCCCCACCCTGCCCGTCCGATGGCCAGAGCACGCTCAGCCCCGGCTTGCGCATAGCTTCTGACTCCTTCTGACTCCTTCTGACACGCCCCACACACCCCTACCAATCAACGAGTCCTTCTACGCCGCCGTGATTGGCCTGCCAATTTGGTGGCTCGCCCAGACGCTATTGTGCTTGCGTGACTACTCCGAGCGGAGGAGCAAAGTCCGTCGAATGCCTCCACCGAGCGAAGAAGAGAAGCTAGCGCTGGCACGCGTCCGTGCTGATCGGCCCCAAAAGGAAAAGAAGCCGATTCGCTGGTATGCGGAGCATCCGGGCGAGGCTTTGAAGCACGGCTGGATTTTCATCCCGGTTTTGGTCTTCTTTTGGCCTATGGCCGTTCTATCATTCACGCTTCCTCCGATTGAGCCGAGACTATCGAAGGAATTGATTCAGCGATTGACTGCTGAAATCGAATGAAGAAAAAAGAACCGAACCAACCGCCAGAGCCAACGGCCCCGAACGGCCGTGGCTCATCTTGAAGGTTGGGCAAAACATGATGCCGAGCCGCCTATTCGTTCCTTTGCTTTGCACCGGTTTGGTTGGTGTTGCCGTCGGCTTCACCAGCGTCATGTTCAGGCCATTCGCCTGGAGCGAACGAACGACTGCGCTTGGTATGCTTCTCATGAGCGCAGCGTTCATTGCGAACGTCGCAAGCGGGATCAAAGAAAAGAAGATTAGACAGTGGTGGGGCGGCGCGTTTCTGACGCTCCAAGAAGGAAGAATTCTCTTCGGTCTAAATCTCCTGCTGAGTACACTCCTTGCGGCCTTCATGTTTGCGTTCGCATTTATGTTTTGGTTTTACGTCAGGGCGATCCGATGAAGAAGAAAGAGCCAACCAGGCGGCACAGAAAGGTGAGCCATCCTTCCGCCCTACAGCCCTTCAGTTTGGCGGGTGTCGCTTCGCTCGGTAACAGCCTTTCAGCTCTTCCGCCCTTTCGCGCTTCCGCGATGTAGCTTCCGGTTCCTGCCTTCTTCCCCCGCCCGCATAGGAATGATCCCGGCTCACGGGAGGAAATGCTTCGGGAACAGCGGCACGTTCTCAAAGTGCCGTACGTCGGGCGGGCGGCCGTCGGCGTGCGTGGCGACCTCGACCACATCGAGGCGGAAGGTGGCCGGTGGAGGACGCAAGCCGCGCAGGTAGGCCGTGGCGGCGCGGCGCAGGACGCGTTTCTTGCGCGCATTGACCGTGTCGTAGCCGGCCACCAGCGCGGTGGCAGCACGGGTTTTCACTTCGACGAAGACCAGCACGTCGCCATCGCGGCCCACCAGATCCAGCTCGTCACGGCGGTCGCGCGGGCTGCGCCAGTTGCGGGCGACAATGTGCCAGCCCTGCGCGCAGAGGAAGTCCGCCGCCGCCTGCTCGCCGGCCGCGCCGGCCGCGGCTTTGGCTGCGGCCGCGTCCTCGCCGGCGGCGCGCAAGTCAGCGGGACGCACCAGGGTGGAAGGACTGAGCCATTGGAGAAAACGTTGCCACATGGTTGCACGAGAGACGCGGGCGCGTCCGAGAATTGTAATTGCGACGATGTTCCTCCCGTGGCAATTCCAGAAACACATACGATGCCCATTATCGGCTCACGCCCCCCCATGGCCACCTCCGCAATCGCCCACACGTTGCGGCGCTCGCTGTTAATCAAGATCATTTCCAAGGCTTCGCCGAGCCGCGAGGACCTGCAGTCGGTGGTCGAGCTGAGCTCCTCGAAAGTCGTCGAGGCGTTGCAAGCCCAGTCCATGACGCTGTATTTGGTCGAGGGCAACGACATCACGTTCAAGCACGTCTTCTATTCGCCGACCCTGTGGGGCGAGGACAAGGCCAAGGAGGCGAAGTTCAAGGAAACGGCGACCAAGCTGCTCGCCCTGAAGCTGCCGCTGGGCAAGGGCATCGTCGGCAAGGTCATCGGCTCCGGAGCGCCGCTGTTCTTTCGCAATAGCGCGACCCAGGCGCCGTTCATGACCTCGATGGCACAAACCACCGGCTTCGAGGTACGCTCGATGCTCACGGTGCCGCTCAAGACCGGCACCGCCATCGTCGGCGCCATCCAGGTGCTCAACAAGGAACTCGCCGCCGGCACCAAGGGCGAATTCACCGACCAGGACCTGCCGTTGCTCCAAGAGGTCGCCGAGTATTGCTCAACGCTCATCAAGCGGATGATGGATCCAAAGTTTCAGCTCAGCGCCGAGGACACCGCGAAGTTCATCGCCAAGCTCACCGACCTCCCGCTCGTCACCAAGCCCGAGGAGATCGAGATTGACGAGAAGCTCGTCGAGGTCGTGGGCGACGCGCTCATCCGCCGCGAGGGGGTGTTCCCGCACAAGCGTCTCACGCCCAACTCCGTCGCCGTGCTGATGACCAACCCGCTCGATTACGCCAAGCGTGAGGCGTTTCAGCAGACCAGCGAGCTCGTCATCGAGGAGGTGCGCGTCGCACCCGCCACGCTCATCGAGACGTTGGTAAAAAAGTTTTTCAAGGAGGCCGCGAAGGGCGGCCCCGGCGAGGGCGACGTGGACATCAGCTCCGTCGCCGAGGTCATCAGCACGGCCTACACCGACGGCGGCAGTGGCGGCGAGATCAGCGCGAGCGACCTGGAAAGCGAGGACTCCGCCCCCATCATCCAGCTCACCAACCGCATCATTGAGGACGCCTACGTCTCCGGGGCCTCGGACATCCACATCGAGCCGATGGAAAAGGAGCTGCTGATCCGCTACCGCATTGACGGCCTCTGTCAGGAAAAGCTCCGCCTGCCCAAACAGGTGGCCAACGCCATGGTCACACGCCTGAAGATCATGTGCAACCTCGACATCGCCGAGCGCCGCCTGCCGCAGGACGGCCGGATCGTCTTCAAGAAATACACGAAGAAGAACATGGACATTGACCTGCGTGTCGCCACCGGCCCGATGAAGGACGGCGAGAAGGTGGTCATGCGGATTCTCGACAAATCCAAGTCCACCCTGCCCCTGCCCGCCCTCGGCTTCTCCGACGAGAATCTCGCCCGCTATCGCGAGTGCATCCGCCAGCCCTATGGCATGATCCTGCACTGCGGACCCACCGGCTCCGGCAAGTCCATGACGCTGTATTCCGCGCTCGGCGAGGTGAACACGCCCGACGTGAACATCCAGACGGCCGAGGACCCCATCGAATATACGCTCGCCGGTATCAACCAGATGCAGATGAGCCGGGCCATCGGCCTCACCTTTGCCAAGGCGCTGCGCTGCTACCTCCGCATGGACCCCGACATCATTCTCGTCGGCGAAATCCGCGACGAGGAAACGGCGCAGATCGCCGTCGAGGCCGCGCTCACCGGCCACTTGCTCGTCTCGACCCTGCACACCAACGACGCGCCCTCGACGGTGGCACGTATCGGCGAAATGGGGGTCGAGTGCTTCAACATCTCCGCCTCGCTCGTGTGCGTATGCGCCCAGCGCCTGCTCCGGCGCGTGTGCAAAAACTGCAAGCAGGCCTACGAGCCCGCCGGCCGCGAGAAGGACATCATGGAAAAGGCGTTGGGCGCAGGTGCCGCCGCCATGGCGTTCAAAGCCAACCCGCAAGGATGCCCGACCTGCGGGGGCAGTGGCTACAAGGGCCGCGTCGGTATCCACGAGCTGATGACCAACAGCGAAGAACTCACCGAGTGCATCAACAAGGAGGCCGAAGTCGCTGTGCTCAAGCGCGTCGCCATGAAAAATGGCATGAAGACGCTCCACCAGGACTCGATGTTGAAGGTCAAGATGGGGCTAACGACCATCGAAGAGGCGCTCGTCAACGTGCCGCCGGATCTGATTTTGTAAACGCTGCCGCTGCGACCGACGCCAGGCCTCCCAACGATATGGTCGTGGATTGGCGCCAAAATCCGATTGACGTGTTTTTCAGTAACCCGCCAGGCAGGGCATTCCCATTTTCCCGGCGGTCTGGTTTTTCCGCTGTATCGCGGTCACCCTGCCCCATGCAGGCCGACGGAGTAAAGCGTGGACGATCGCCCGCTCACCCCTCGATTTTTTTGATCCGCGCGAGATGCCGGCCACCCTCAAACTCGGTGGCGAGCCAAACCCGCGCAATCTGGATCGCCTCGGCCTCGGTCACGGTGCGCTGGCCCAGGGAGAGGACGTTGCCGTCGTTGTGCGAACGGTTCCAGATCGCGACCTGCTCGTTCCAGCACAGGCCGCAGCGCACGCCGCGCACCTTGTTGGCGACGATGGCCTCGCCGTTGCCCGAACCGCCGAGCACGATGCCTCGCTCATATTCGCCACGCGCCACGGCCTGGGCGGCAGGACGTATGAAATCGGGGTAGTCGCACGCGGCATCGGAATGCGTGCCGAAGTCGCGCACGGTATGGCCATCGGCGAGGAGGGCCGCCTTGATGGCCTCCTTGTAAGCGAAGCCGGCGTGGTCGGAACCGAGGGCGATGGCGAAAGTTTTCATGGGTGAAGTCCACTACGAATAAGTCCGTCCCAAAAAAAGGCACGGCATAATTTTACAACCATCCCAGTGCAAACTGTCAGAGGTTTGCATCCCATCAATATGCGGTTAGTCTGTGTCAGTCAATCCGACCCCCTGCCATGAAAACCAAACTATACTCCTGCCTGCTGGCCGCCCTCGTTTTTGCCGGGTGCGCGTCACCTGCTTCCCGCATTGCCAGCCATCAGGCCGCGTTTGATTCCTGGCCGGCCGAGGTGCGTAACCGGGTGCGCGCAGGCGAGATCGCGGTTGGTTTCACGCCAGAACAAGTGCGCGTAGCGCTGGGCCGGCCGGATCGGGTGCTCATGCGCACCTCGGTCACCGGCGAGGCCGAAGTATGGGTCTATCGCGAGCTCGAACCGGCCAGCTCAAGCTTGGGGGTAGGAATTGGCGTCGCCGGATCGGCCGGCGTCATCGGCGGAGGGATGAGCCTCGACGGGTACAGCTATGAGGAAATCATACGCGTGGTGTTTGCGCAC
>JBAXLL010000024.1:0-12253 GCA_037134835.1 Verrucomicrobiota bacterium | reverse complement strand
ATCCTGAAGCGATCCTGCCCGCCCGCGAAATACGCCGCATCGACGACTTCATTCTTTACGGGATCGCGGCGGCGGACGAAGCCGTACGCGATTCCGGCTGGATGCCCGAGGACGAGGAGGGCCGCGAGTGGAATCTGGAGACGGCGATCCACGGCGCGTCGGAGCGGCTCATCCCGATCATGATGACGGCCCTCGTGACCGCGCTCGGCCTGCTGCCGCTCGCGCTCGGCAGCGGCGAGGCCGGCCGCGAGATCGAGGGCCCGATGGCGCAAGTCATCCTCGGCGGGCTCATCAGCTCGACGGTGCTGAACCTGCTCGTGCTGCCGACGCTCGCGCTGCGCTGGGCGAAATGGCAGAAGGCAGACTGACCGACGGCAGGCTTCCGGCTTCCTGCGGGGCGGACTGACTATGCCCGACCTGGTCCGGTGCCCGGCATTTTCCTCCGTTGACAGAGCGAAGGCAGGCCGGTTGTTTTTATCCGAGGAAGCGCCGCCGCTTCCTCCCCCGCAACCATGGCCTCCAATCTCCTCGGCTACTTTTCCTGCGACATCGGCATCGATCTCGGCACCGCCAACACGCTCGTCTATCTGAAGGATCAGGGGATCGTCCTGCGCGAACCGAGCGTCGTGGCGATTGATACCGCCACCCGCCGGCCCATTGCCTATGGCGAGGAAGCCAAACGCATGTTGGGCCGGGTACCGGGTAACATCACGGCCATCCGCCCGATGAAGGACGGGGTGATCGCAGATTTCGACGTGACCGAGGCACTGCTGAGCCATCTCATCAGCCGGGTGCGCCGTGGTACGTTTTCCGTACCCCGCGTCGTCATCGCCATCCCGTCGGGCATAACCGGCGTTGAAAAGCGTGCGGTGACCGACAGTGCCATGCGCGCCGGCGCTAAGGATGTTATCACCATCGCCGAGCCGATGGCGGCGGCCATCGGCGTCGGCCTGCCCATCTACGAGCCGGCCGCCAACATGATCGTAGACATTGGCGGCGGGACGACAGAGATCGCGGTCATCTCGCTCAACGGTATGGTCGTCTCGCAGTCCATCCGCGTGGCGGGCGACGAGCTGAACAACGCGATCATTGATTACATGAAACGCGCATACAACCTCCTCATCGGCGAGCGTACGGCGGAAGAAATAAAGATCACCGTCGGCTCCGCCTACCAGCTAGATGATGAACTGACGATGGAGGTGAAGGGCCGCGACTCGGTGGCCGGCCTGCCCAAGACCATTCACATCACTTCTCAGGAAATCCGCGAGGCGCTCAGCGCCCCCATCGGCCAGATCGTGGACACGGTGCGCATGACGCTCGAACGCTGCCCGCCGGAGCTTTCGGCCGACCTCGTGGACCGGGGCTTCGTGATGGCCGGCGGCGGCTCGCTCATCCGGGGCATTGACCGGCTGCTGAGCGAAAAGACCGGCCTGCCTGTGACCGTGGCCGAAGATCCACTCTCCGCCGTGGCCAACGGCACCGGCATTTTCATGAACAATCTGAAAAACTGGGGCGGTCGCGGGGGCACGTGAAGTAGGAGCCGCGCTCCTCGGCCGCTCATTCGTCTTTACCTTGGGAGCGGCTCATCGTCCTCCACGGCAGATGAGCCGTCAGATTGATTTCGGGTCCACGAAATGAGTTAGGGCGCGTTGTCCCTAACCCGCCCTGCCCTCAACCTCAGCTCGCCGCAGGCGCGGCGACAACGGCAGGAGCCGCTTTCTCAACCGCCACCCGGTTCTCCTTCACTTTGACCGCGATGGCGGCCTTGCCGGTGAGGTCACGCAGGTAGTAGAGACGGGCGCGCATGTTCTCGGACTCCTGCTCGACCTCGATCTTCTCGATATTGGGCGAATTGACGGGAAACACGCGCTCGACGCCCTCGCCGTAGCTGATGCGGCGGACGGTGAACGTCTCATGGATGCCATGACCTTTGCGGGCGATGACGATGCCGGAATAAATCTGCACGCGCTCCTTGTCGCCCTCACGGACTTTGGTGTGGACGCGCACGCCGTCACCGACCTTGAACGGCGTGACGTCGGCTTTGACCTGAGAGGCAGAGATGGCTTGGATGATCGGATTCATGGCGGAAAGTGGAAGGAAGGTTAAGGGAGAAGATCGGGCCGCACGAGACGGGTTTTTTCCTCCTGCCGCGCGCGCCGCCAAGCTTCGATGTCACCGTGGTGCCCCGAAAGGAGCACTTCCGGCACGGACATACCCCGGAACTCGGCGGGACGCGTGTAATGAGGAAAGTCGAGTAGCTTGCCGGTGAAACTTTCGTGCGTCAACGACTTTTCCTCGCCCAAAACGCCGGGGATGAACCGGGCCAGCGCGTCAATCACCACGGCGGCCGGCAACGTGCCGTTGGTGAGCACATAGTCGCCGATGGAAATCTCCTGGTCAATCACCCGTTCCCGGATGCGCTGGTCAATGCCCTCGTAGTGGCCGCTCAGGAAAATAAGGTGCGACTGCCGCGACAGCTCGCGCGCCAAAGGCTCCGAAAACGGCGTGCCGTCGGGGGTGAGGTAGATGCGCCGGCAGCCGGGCGTCTGGAGCTGCTCCATGGCGGCAAACACCGGCTCAGGCTTGAGCACCATCCCCGCACCACCGCCAAATGGCCGGTCGTCTGCGGTGCGGTGCTTGTCCGTGGTCCAATCGCGCAGATCGCGAGCCTTCACCGAGAGCAGGCCGCCGGCGAGCGCCTTGCCCACGATGCTCTCGGCGAGAAAGCCGTCGAGCATCCGGGGAAACAGCGTGAGGACGTCAATGTGCAGCGGCATGGGGTGGGGTTTACACCTAGGTCGCGGAGGACGCGAAGAAAGAAAAAGCCTCGGAGGTTTTCCGAGGCTAGATCCTGAATGCCGCCTTGCGGTCTTTGCGTCTTTCGTGTAAAAAAATCAGGCGGTCGCAGCCGGGACCGCCACGGCGGCGGCGGGCGCGACCGAGGCAGCAGCGTCTGCCCGGCGGGCTCGCTTGATCATAGCGTGGAGCGACTCGGTGGGTTTGGCACCTTTGCTGAGCCAGTGATCCACCCGGGCGAGATTGATCGTGAGCGTGCGGCCCTTGGCACGCGGGTCGTAGGTGCCGATGGTTTCGACGGGCGCGCCATCGCGGCGCGAACGGGCCTCGGCGACGACGACGCGGTAGTGCGGCTGGTGCGTGGTGCCGATGCGGGTGAGACGGATTTTGAGAGCCATGACAGAGTTTGCGGAGCGGTTTCTAGGTTGAAAAGGGATCGACAAGAGCGGTTGCCCCACCCCTTGTCAAGCCCTCCCTGCCCCGGGTAGTGTCCTAATTTGAAATTTCGGGCCTACTACCCGCTCTTCACGGGGTCAAACCTCTCCGGGGAGCCAGAACAAATCTCGACATCGTTTGTCGAAAAGCAGAACCATTTTTCCAAAAAACTCGGCAACTTTCAGGCCGCTGTCGGGCTTCACTTTGCCTATTACAATTTCGTGAAGATGCACCGCACCGTCCGCATAACCCCGGCAATGGCGGCAGGGGTTGAACCGTCTGCCCTTGAGGTGGCCGACCTCGTGGATATGGCCCGATGACCCGGCCTGAATACCTCGCGCATCTGCAAAAGGCCATCCGCGCAACGCACGGGTGCGAGTCCACGCACGCCGCCACGGTGCCGGTCGTGGAGTCATTCAAGGGCAAGACCGTGTGGCAGGGGGATGGAGGTGTTCAACCTCGCAGGACACGCCAAGGCGGCACGCTGCTATGCGTGGAGCTACGATGTGAAGGACGGAAGCCGCACGCTGGCCGTCCTGGAGCTTCCGCCCGTCATGTCTGCGCAAACCGCCGTCAAGGTCGCCATTGTCGCGCAGATCAGGGACACCGAGCAGGCCAACCGTCGCAACTAACAATTTCCCATGGAAAAGCCTGATGATAAAAAAAATCTAAGGACGTACAGGGTTGTGTTCAGTGTTCTTGCGATCTGCTTCGGCTACTTAGGAATTGAGGCCATCATCACTGGCATACATTACGGCTACAGATTTAGCGGTAAATCGTATGGAACAGCAGCTAGGTTGTTCGGGGTTTTCGATTGCGGAACAGCGATCATGTTTACTTTCATCGCCTCCCGTTACCCTTGGCAGCGGAACTAGGGGATAAACTTGCCACCGAGCCAGTATCCCCGCCTAACTGGCTTTTCCGGCTGTTTCTCCGCGATGGACACAACAGCAGGCTTGCCGGCCCGGTTTCTCTTTCCAAGGGGCTTGGCGGGCATCGGGTCGGGCCGGGAGACCCATTGCTTGCGGTCGTCCACCAACAGCAGCCCCCAGCTTATGCCTTTGGTGGGCCTTACAGGGTCGCCCTTGGGTTTGCGTGGCACGTCGGCGTTGATGTAGGGTAGGCCGCCTAACGCCCGGAAACGCGCCCGCATCAACTGCCCTCGTTCTTCTTTGGTCATGCTGCCGACCTACTCGCTCCCGTGCCAGACGGAAGCCAAATTTCAAATTAGGACACTACCCTGCCCCGGGTTGACACCGCCGGGAGGGCGCGCGGTATGCTAGGCGTTTTGTCCCGCATGAGCGCGCCCGCTGCCACCAAGCCCAATCTCCTCGCCATCGCCTGGCCGATCTTCGTCGAGCAAGGGCTGCGCATCCTCATCGGCATCGTGGATGTCTTCATGGTCAGCCACGTTTCCGAGGGCGCGGTGGCGGCGCTCGACGTGAGCAACCGGCTGCTCTTCGCGTGCCTGATCATATTCAACTTTATCGCCATCGGGGCCAGCGTGGTGATCACCCATCATCTCGGGGCGGGTGACCGGACTGGAGCGGGCCAGATCACGACCAACGCCATCGCCGTCAACACCTGGCTGGGCGCGATCACGAGCGTGGCGGTGTTTCTCGGGGCCGCCCCGTTGCTGCGGATGATGCAACTCCCGGAAAAGCTCATGGCCTATGGCCTGCCATTTCTCACCCTGATGGGCGGCACGCTGTTCATGGAGGCCATGAACATGTCCATCGCCGGCACGCTGCGGGCGCACAAGCATACGCGTGATGCGATGTTTGTGATCGGTGCGCAAAACCTGATCAACGTCGCCGGGAACTGCGTGCTGCTGTTCGGCCTGTTTGGCGCGCCCAAGATGGGTGTGACCGGTGTCGCGCTCTCCAGCGTGTTCAGCCGGTGCTGCGCCTGCGTGGCGTTCTGGGTGCTGCTCGACTACCGCACCCATCTGCGGCTGCGCATCCGCGATTTCTTCGTCGTCTCATGGCCGGTGATCCGGCGGGTGCTCCGCATCGGGCTGCCGGCGGCGGCAGAAAACGGCTGCTATCTGAGCGCCCTGATGATGGTGACAACGTTCACGGCCCGGCTGGGCGAGGACAGTCTGGCCATCCAGGCTTTTGCCTTCAATCTCCAGCGTTTCGTCATCCTGTTCAGCATTTCGATCGGACTGAGCACGGAAATCATGGTCGGACATCTCGTCGGCGCGGGCCGGCTGGAGGAGGCCTACCACGGCCTGCTGCGGAGCCTGCGGACCGGGCTGCTCGTCGCGCTCGGCGGCATCCTCTTCATCGCCGCCGCCGCGCCATGGCTGATGACCCTGTTCAGCGACCGGCCGGTGATCATCGCAGATACCGTGCGTCTGCTGCGCCTTGCCATCCTCATTGAGACAGGCCGGGTGTTTAACATCGTCGTCATCAACTCGCTTCGCGCCACCGGCGATGTCGGCTTTCCGCTCAGAATGGCCGTGCTCTCGATGTGGGGGGTGTGGGTACCGCTGGCGTGGGCGCTCGGCCTCTGGCTCGGCTTCGGACTGCCAGGCATCTGGATCGCCATGGCGACGGATGAGTGGCTGCGCGGTCTGCTCATGCACCGCCGCTGGAAGCAGCGCCATTGGATGAAGACCGCCGCCCGCGCCCGCGCCCACGTCACTGCCGCAACCGATGACGCCGCACTGGCATGACCAGCCCTTGGGTCTGGCCATGCCTTTTCCGCCGGTACCCGGCCCAATACTTGGTGACAGCATTTCCAGCCGAGGATGTACCAACGGTTCGAAATCATCGTCAGGACGCGACCGCCGCACTCACAAACCGTACGAACTCCGCCCGCGCTTCGATGTGGGGATTATGGCCACTGCCCTCCATGGTCACAATTTCCGCCGCGGGAAAATGGCTCCGGATGGCGGCCATGTCGTCTGGCCGAACAAAGTCCGATTTGCCGCCCGTGATGAACCGCACCGGTCCGTCGTAGCGATCGCCGGGTGCCAGCGGATTTGCCACCAGCTCCGGCACCGCCGCGGTCAGGGCCGGCAGGTTGATTGACCAACGCCACCCGCCGGCCGCATCCTGCTCCAGATTGGTGGTCAGATATTTTCGCATGAGCGGGTTCGGCACCCATGGCTCCATGGCGCGCTCGGCATCGCCGCGTGACGCAATGGCTTCCAGCCGTAGCGCATTCATTGCGGCAAATTCCGCCCGATCCAGCTTTTCAGGATAGTCGCGTGGCGCAATATCCACGACCACCAGCCGTGCCATGCGTTCCGGGGCACGGCAGGCCAGCCGCATCGCCACCTTGCCGCCGAGACTATGGCCGAGGAGGGTCGCGCGCGCGACCCCCTGGGTGTCGAGCCAGGTCAGCACATCGTCCGCCAGCACCTCATAGTTCATGGTCGCATCGTGCGGCGAGCGTCCGTGGTTTCTCAAATCCAACGCGAACACGTGAAAACTCTCCGCCAGCTCCGCCCCGGCCGAGAGCCAGTTGCGCGACGATCCGAGCATCCCGTGAAGAATGACCAGCGGTGGCCGGCCAGCCCCGCCCAGATCACGGTGATAGAGTTCCATGGCTGGCAGAATAGCGGGGAGCGGGGAGTGCGGAGCGAGTATAAATCCATGCCGGCACCCGGCCCGCCACCGCCCGCCCGGCCGCCTCGCCCACCGCCGGATCCGCCGGACCCGCTGTTCGCGCTCCGCGACTTGCTCCTGCCCTCAACTGCCTTGCGCTGCATCCCTGCTCGCTACTCACTCACCCCTCTTCGCCACTTTTCCCATGTCCGAGCCCGAGAAACTCACCCCCATGATGCAGCAATACTTCGAGGTGAAGCGCGGTCTGCCGCGCGACACCTTGCTGCTCTTCCGGCTGGGTGATTTCTTCGAGCTGTTCTTCGATGACGCGCTCGCCGCCTCCAAGATCTGCGGCCTCACGCTTACCAAGCGTCAGGCCCACCCGATGGCTGGCCTCCCGGCCCACGCGCTCGACAACTACGTCAACAAGCTCCTCGCCGCCAGCTCACGCGCATACTTTCGCCCGGCACCACGCTCGCCGCCAGCCAGCTCGACGCCCAACGCAACCACTACCTCGCCGCCCTCACCCTCGATCGCAGCGGCCTCCATGCCGCATGGCTCGACCTCTCGACCGGCGAGTTTCGTGTCGCCACGGACGCGCGTGCGGAAAACCTTCTCCCCATCCTCACGGCGCTTGATCCGGCCGAATTGCTCGTCGCTGAAGGGGAGCCGGAACGCTGGAAGAACGCCCCGCACGACCAGACCGCCCTCCACGCACTCCACGCCTTCGCCACCACCCGCCTCACCACCGAGCAGCCCGCCTGGCAGTTTGAAACCGCCACCGGGGTCCGCACCGTCACCGCCGCGCTCGGCGTGCTCAACCTCCAGGGCTTCGGCCTCGCGCACGACCACCCCGGCCTCGGGCCCGCCGGCGCGCTCGTCGCATACGCCACGGATAATCTCTGCGCGAAGCCGGAAAATCTCCGCACGCTGCAGGAATACAATAGCACCCACACACTCCTCATCGACCCCGCCACGTTGCGCAATCTCGAGATCTTTTTTTCCGCTCGTGGCACCCGCGACGGCTCGCTTCTTGCTGCCATCAACCGGGCTGTCACTGCTGCGGGCGCCCGCCTCCTTGAGCGCTGGCTCGCCGCCCCCACCCTTGATCTCCCCGACATTCGTCGCCGCTCCGCCCTCGTCGGCGAGCTTCTCGCGCAGCCCTCACACCTCGCCGAACTCCGCGACTTGCTCGCGCACGTCCGCGACATCCCCCGCATCCTTGGCCGCCTGCAAAACCGCCTCCGCAATCCCCGTGAGCTGGGCGGCATCCGCGACACCCTCGTCCAGTTTCCCGGACTCATCGCGGCCTTGGGGAAATTTCCCGAGCGACCGGAATCAATCATCCAAAGCCTAAAAACCCGCCTCCGCGACTTTCCCGACCTCCGCTCGCTGCTGGAACAGGCGCTCGCACCCGAACTGCCCAACGATCTGGCCGACGGCAATTTTATCCGGTCCGGCCACGACCCCGAGCTCGACCGCCTCCGCTGCCTCACCACCGACAACAAGTCGTGGCTCTCCGCCCTCGAGGCGCAGGAGCAGCAGCGCACCGGGATCCGCAGCCTCAAGGTCCGGTTCACGAACAATTTTGGCTACTACATCGAGGTTACTAAGGCCAACCTCCATCTCGTCCCCGCCGACTACATCCGCCGCCAGACTACGGTCGGCGGCGAACGCTATGTCACCGAGGACCTGCGAAAAAAGGAAAAAGAAATATTCTCCGCCGAGGAAAACGCGCTCGCTCGCGAGCATGAACTGTTCGCCGCGCTCGTCGCCGCCGTACTCGACGAGTCCGTCGCCCTCGCGCAGACGGCCGACCTGCTCGCCGAGCTCGACGTGCTGACCGGCTGGGCCGTCCTCGCCCGGGAGTGGGATTACTGCCAGCCCGTGCTGGATGATACCGACTCGCTCGAAATCATGGAAGGCCGCCATCCCGTCGTGGAGCAGATGCTCAAACATCCTACGGCCGATGTCACGCAGGGCTCGCAGGCCTTTGTCCCCAACGACACCGCGCTCGCCGCCACCGACACCCAGATCGCCCTCCTCACCGGCCCCAATATGGCCGGCAAGTCCACGTATATCCGGCAAGTCGCACTCCTCACCTTCCTGGCGCAGATTGGCTGCTGGACGCCGGCGAAAACCTGCCACGTCGGTCTCGTGGACAGGATCTTCTCCCGCGTCGGTGCCAGCGACGATCTCGCACGTGGCAACTCGACCTTTATGGTCGAAATGAACGAGACCGCCAACATTCTCAATAACGCCACCGCCCGCTCGCTCATCATCCTCGATGAGATCGGCCGCGGCACCTCGACCTACGATGGCCTGAGCATCGCGTGGGCCGTGGTCGAGCACCTGCATCGCGACCCTGAGCGCGGCCCGCGCACGCTCTTTGCCACGCACTACCAGGAGCTGACGCAGCTCGCGCAACATCTCCTGCGGTTGAAAAATTTCTCGGTCGCCGTCAAGGAATGGAACGATGAGATCGTGTTTGTCCGTCGCGTCGTGCCCGGTGCCGCAGATCGCAGCTATGGCATCCAGGTCGCCCGGCTGGCGGGCCTGCCGTTGAGCGTGATCGCCCGCGCCAAGGTGATCCTTGCAAAACTCGAAAGCGATGACGCCACCGTCGAGCTCCCCGCCGTACCGTCTGCCCGGCCGAAGAAAAAACTCTCCGTCCAGCCCGCCGCCGACAACCAGTTAAATTTCCTTTAGGAGAAGTGGCTTCCCGCCCCATGAACGACCCCAAGCGAAACTTCGGGCGATTGCCATCGTCTTGGGTCGGGCGTGTACGTTGATGAGTTCGCGCCTTTCTCATGCCCCTCGGTCACAAACAACTTTCCAGCTGGTACCTCCAGCTCGCGCAAAATCTTGACGCTGGATTGCCGCTCGCGCAGGCCTTGCGCGGCACCGGCGGCCCGCCGGCTGCAAGCATCGAGGCGATGGCGCATTGGATCGAGGGCGGCGGCTCGGTCGAACAAGCCCTGCTTCGCACGAAAGGCTGGCTACCCGAGGCCGAACGGCCCCTCCTCACCGCAGCGGCGATGACCGGCCGTCTGCCGCAGACGCTGCGCCGGCTGTCGGACCGACACGTGCAGCTGCACGCCATCAAGCTCCGGGTTGCCCTCAGTTGCGCCTATCCACTCTTCCTGCTCCATCTCGCGGTGCTTGAGTTTCCGCTGCTGCGCATGATGGGTAACGGTCATGGCCTGCAATGGAGCGCATCCGCCTATTTTACCACGCTGGCCGCATTATTGGTGCCGTTGTTAGGCGGAGAGCTGTGGGTTTTCCTGCTCATCCGGAGCGAAAGCCCCATCGTTGACCGCCTCGCCAGCCGGGTGCCCGGTTTGCGGGGCTACTTCCAGGCCCGATCCCTTTCCGATTTCACGTTTGCCCTCGGTCACCTGCTTGATGCCGGTGTGATCATCGCCCAAGCTTGGTTGCTCGCAGGCCAGACGTCGCACTCACCGGTCCTGCGCCGTGCGGGTGAGGCGGTCCATGATCTGGCGACGGCCGGCGAGGCGCCGGGGCTGCACCTGCATCACTTCTCTATTTTTTCCAAGGACTACATCGCGCTCTATCGGGCCGGGGAAATCAGCGGCCAGCTCGACCACAACCTGCGCCTGCTTGCCGGACAAAGCCAGGAGCAGGCCGTGCTGTGCCTGAAGGTCGCGGCCAAAATTTACGCAACGCTCCTGTTTCTCTTCGTCGCCGGGATCGTCGCCTGCATCGTCATTTCCTTTTACGTGCGTGCCATGCAGCTGCCCCCGTTTTGAGCTGACCTGACCGGCCGCTGGTTCCGCTTGCGCGCATGGCATGGTTCCGGCACAGAATGGGCCAATGTCCGCCGTCGACACCTTCCGCCGCACCAAAATCATCTTCACCCTCGGCCCCGCCACCGAGAGCGAGGAAATGCTCGAAAAACTCTTCCGGGCCGGCGCCGATGTCGTCCGTCTCAACATGGCGCATGCCTCCCACGACTGGACGCGTGCCGTGATCCGCCGCATCCGCACCGTCTCCACCCGGATTGGTCGCGAGGTGGCCGTGATGATGGATATCAAGGGTCCCGAGATCCGCACAGGTGACCTCGTCGCCCCCATCGAGCTCAAGCCCGGCGAAATTTTCGACTTCACCGTCAAGCCCGGCGCGGCCCGCGAAGTTTCCGAGGAGGTGCGTTCCGTGGATGTCAACTACCAGGGTCTCGTCAACGACGTGCGCGTCGGCGACACCGTGCTCGTCGACAACGGCCTGCTGCGCCTGGAAGTGCTCGAGAAGCACGATGCCCACATCCGCTGCCGCGTGCTCATCCCCGGCCAGCTTTCCTCCCGCCGCCACATCAATTTGCCCGGAGTGAAGGTCAACCTCCCCGCCTTCACCGCCAAGGATCGCGCCGACGCCACCGTCGGTCTAGAGGCGGGCATTGATTTTCTCGCGCTCTCCTTCGTCCGTGAGGCGGCCGACATTGAGCAGCTCCGCACGTTTCTCGCGGAGAAAAAGTCCAAGGTCCGTATCATCGCCAAGATCGAGGACCAGTCGGCCATTGATAATCTCGACGAGATCATCCTCGCGACCGACGCGCTCATGGTCGCGCGCGGCGACCTCGGCATCGAATGCCCTTTCGAGGAGCTGCCGGTCATCCAGCATCGCGCGGTGCGCGCCTGCCTCGCGCAAGGCCGCCCGGTTATTGTCGCCACCCACATGCTCGAGAGCATGATCACTCAGCCCGTGCCGACGCGCGCCGAGCTGACCGACGTGGCCAACGCCGTCTATGAGCAGGCCGACTGCGTGATGCTCTCCGCCGAAACGGCGGCCGGCGCGTATCCGCGGCGCGCGGTGGAAGCCATGCGGCGCATCATCCGCGAAATCGAGACGCATCCGCAGCCGCGCGCCAGCAACCGCACCGCGCGCTCGACTTCGTGGCGGCGGGCGCGCTCGGCATCGTCGCGCAGGGCGCGGATGGTCGGCACGAGTTCGCGGTTGTCGAACCATTGCATGAAGTCGCCGACCTGGGTTTCGATGATGGCCTCGGCCTGCGCCACCGCCGACTCGCGCTTGTCGAGTCCTTCGCGCGCCATTTTGCCCAGATCGTCCACCGTACATAAAAACACGTCGTCCAGCGCGCCGACCTCGGTTTCAACATCGCGCGGCACCGCGAGATCGACGATGAGCAGCGGCCGGTGCTTGCGCGTGCGCAGCGCGCTTTCAATGAGTCCCTTGCCGATGATGGGCAGCATGCTCGCCGTGCACGACACAATGATGTCGTGTGCCGCCAGTTGCGCCGGCAGGTCATTGAGACTGATGGCGCGGCCGCGGAAGCGCTCGGCGAGCGCCTGCGCGCGCTCCACCGTGCGGTTGGCGAACGTCATCTGGCGCGGATGGCGGGCGCCGAAATGCGTCGCCGTCAATTCGATCATTTCTCCCGCGCCGATAAAGAGCGTGCTTTGCTCGGCGATGCTCGGATAGATGCGCTC
>JBAXLL010000023.1:0-12533 GCA_037134835.1 Verrucomicrobiota bacterium | reverse complement strand
CACACCGGCGGTGGTTTCGCCTTTGCCCGCCCATATCGTGGTGGCCGCAATCGTGGTGCCGTTAATCGTGGTGCCGGTGGCGTTGCCCGTGGTGCCGATGATACCCCAGGTCAAGTCCGTGCGCGCATTCCAGACCAAATCATAGATTGTCTCCAGATCCGTCCTGAGATTGGCGACTGCCATGGTCGTATTCGTCGGCAGATTGTAAAACTGGCCTACATTACCGAGGTCTATTTCCAGGTTCTTGTCCGTCCCCGCACCTTGGGTGCCATCGGTAGCTCGGAAACCCAAAATGAGATCGTTGAGTGAAGATGCGACGACGGTCTGTGCGCGTGAGGTCGAAACCAAACAGGCAACCAGCAGGAAAATGGAGCAGATGTGTTTCATTAAGAAGGTTTGGCCTGTATATCAACCGAGTTGGCGGTTGAGTGGCTGGAAGGTGCCAAGACGACGTTTTGAAGCCAGATGCGGCGTAGGTTTGGCCTCCGGGCAAAAGCGTCTCTCAGTCCCATTACCCTATCAGAATTAAGTCACGTTGATGTGGCGGTTGTGTTACAAATGCGTGAACTGATCTCAAAGGTCGTTCGTAGAAGCCCACCCAAGCGCATCCACGTGTCGCCTTGCGGCTATTGGGGAAAAACGAAGACCGCACCTTGGGTGCGGTCTTCGGCGACGAAACCCAGCAAAGGAGTGGATCAGTTCTTGGCCCGGCGACGACGCAGGGCGACAAAGCCCAGCACCACGGCTCCGAAGATGGCGGCGTAGCTGGAGGGTTCCGGGACCGCGTTGGGGGAGTTGCCAAAGACGAGCGTTCCATTGTTGTTGAGCGCAAACGTGCCCACATAGACCGCTGGACCACCGGTCGGCTGCACCTGATAAAGGTCGGATGCGACGATCGAGGAGCTGCCGAAGTTGGTGTTGTTCTCGAACTGGCTCCGCGTAAAGAAGCCGAACGCCACGGTTCCCTCTTGCCTGCTCCAGCTCCCATTAACGGAATTGGAGAGCAAAGCGGCCGTTGCGCTGTTGCCTGTGGCCGTTGCACCGTTTAGGCTCGCCGTCGCGCCATTGTAGAGGGTGGAGATGGTGTTCGCCGGTCCCTGCTGGGCACTGACGTTGGCCTGGGTCCAAGGGGTGGATTGGAGCGTGAGGGTGCTCTCGCTCTTGCTGGCCCACAGCGTGCTGGCCGCGATGGCGTTCCCCCCGGCGGTGGTGCCGGCGGCGTTGCCGGTGGTGCCGATGACGCCCCAGAGCAGGTCGCTGCGCGTGTTCCAGCTCGCTCCAAAGGTGCTGCTCAGATCCGCCACGTTGAGGCCCGTGAGCGTGACTTGGCCGCTCACACCGTAGAAGTTCGAGACGTTGCCGAGGTTGATCTCTAGGTTGGTCGTAGCCCCGGTCCCGCCCGTGGCCCGAAAGCCCAGCACGAGGTCGTTGAGTCCTACCGAGACCGTGGTGGCCTGGGTGGAAATCGCACTGCCCGCCAAGGCAAGGAGTGCGAGGAGATATTTTGTCTTCATGGTGAATTTGATTGAAGCATGGCGCGCGGGTGACCGGGGCGGAGGTGGTTGCTTCCACCCCGGCTCATTCCGCGCATTGGATGGGTGATGGGCGAAGAGCCGTGTTTAGAGCGGCGTGGCAAAGGGGTTGAAGCTCACGACCGGCAGACCTTCGCCAAACCGGCCCACCGTCATGTCCGTGACTTTCACGCCCGAGGCGGGGGCATCGGTGTTGTTGATCTGCTTGGCGATGGCAAAGGCCGCCGCCTGGGCGGTTGCGCTCGCGCCGGATCGGAACATGAGATGCTCATAGGACCAGAACGTGTATTTGCCGGATTTCACATTGGCATCGCTGCAGTCTTCACCGTTGTATTTGAGGAGCAGGCCACCGGTGACCGAGGCGGCATCGTTGACTCCGGCATAACCGATAAAGTAGGTATGCAAGGTGGAGCTGACTGAGGCGCTCAAATTCGTGGCCAGTGTGCCGCCGGAGCTGTAGCCCGAGTGACCGGCGTCATACTTGAAGCCGAGAAGGCTGGCGACGGCCGGTGTCGGCACAAAATTGGTGACCTGACCGCTGGTCAGACTGACCGTGTACTGGGTGGGAGTAGTCTCGACCCCATAGGCACTCTCGGCAAAGGTGACCACGCGGGTGCCGGAATCCTCGTCCCGACCCAAGATGTTCATGGAGGCCGTATCCGTGGTGACACCGGTGAAAGCCGAGAGCGGCATGCCCCCAGAAAGCAAGGTCTGGGCTTGCAAGGTGGTGACATTGGTCAGACCGGCGATCCCAGTCGAGCCGGCACCACCCGAATTCGTGATATTGCCCCGCACCCACTGGAACGTAATCACACCCACGACGTAGTCGTTGGCCGACAAATCCTCATAGTCGGCGAAGGTGCCGAGCAGAGTGGTCGCCGTAAATGGGACGTGTCCATTGAACTTGGTGGAGGATTGGGCAGTGTCCGACATGGCGATATCAGCTTGGGCCGTCTCGTTGTTGCCAGCGTTGGCAACGGACGACGATATGAGATTGCCACCGGTAAAAGCGGCGCTGCCGGAGGTAAGGCCGTTGCCGGGGGTGACAACGACGGAAACGTTCGTCAGGCTGTTGTTTTCGGTCAGGAACGATGTGCTGTTGATCACAGGGCTTGTTTGCGCCACGGTCTGGATGCCGCCAGTTGAGCCGGACCAAGTGCACTGGATAATCACCGCAGGATTGCCCGCCACATTGGAGAGGGTACCGGTGAAAACCGCCCGGGCGGCTTTGGCGAGATTCGCGTTGCCGGTCCAGGCGGCTTGGGCCCCATTGAGGCTGTTGACAATGGCCGCTTCAGTAGCCGCGCGGAACGCGGAAGAACCAACGATGCGGATTTTGGTCTGGGCGGAGGCCAGGGTGGCGGCCGACAGGGCGAGCAGGCCCGCCGTGAGTGCTTTGAAGGTTTTCATTTTCTGGTTTTCCTGAGGGTTGTTAGTTGCGTTATTTACTGCGTTGAAGACGGCGGGCTGTGTGCGGTTATGCGCTCAACATCCTGATTCGCCGCGTGCATCGTAGACCGGCCGTGCAACAATCTCGCGGCAACTTTGCGACGATTTCGCAACAAATAGGCCTGGGGTGGAACTTCCCCTCTTTCGGCCTCCACCCTCCCCATAGCCGTCCCTGAAGCAATGGGCGCGGGTGACGTTGCCGCCACCCGCGCCGTTTTCGCAACTGAGAGTCCCCGAATGGACGCCCAGAAATTTTCCCAACCATGCATGCGCCACCTGAAGAAAATCGGCCCACCCACGTTCACGACTGTGGGCACGTTAGGGAGATTTTGTGGTAATCCTGCGTCAACCAAGCGACGATTTCGCACAATTCTGTGACGACGCTTAATCCAAAAATCTCGGTCATTTTGCCAATCATGAGACCTTCAGAAAAACCAAGTCGCCGAGGCAAGCCGCGCACGGCGAATTGCAGGTGCACGCGCAAATATGCAGCGGAAACAACTCCCTCGGACACTGTGGCGAAACTCATATGCCATCGCCTTCAAAAATAGTTGGTGCTCGGGACAGGACTTGAACCTGCACGCCTTGCGGCAACGGCTTCTAAGACCGTCGTGTATGCCATTCCACCACCCGAGCACTGGAGCAGTGCGGAGTGAAGAGTGTGGATTACGTAATGGCCGGCAAGGCGGAAAGCCGGGACGCTTTGTCCGTTTTTATTCCGCAATCCTCAGTCCGAATTCCGCATTCACAGCTTCTGGTAGCTCCAGACCCAGTCACCTTTATCGGGATCGCTGCTGATCCGGCGGGGTTTGGGCTTTGATTCATCAGGTGTCCACTGCTCCTCAAATGTGACCGTGCCGCCTTCGTCCGTGAGGTTCGCGCCGACTGACCAGAGCTGAAAACGCCCGTCGGCCGTACGGCGGTAATGGAGCGGCTGGCCGTTGACGGGGTCAACTGGCAGCTTCGTCAGAAGCTCTGGCACGAGCACCGTCGTCGAGTCCGGATATCCGCCGCCATGCGCGAGCGACCAGCGCTCCAGCGCGCACGCGATGACCGCCATGTTTTGGTAGGCCTGCCCACGGGCGATGCCCTTGGCTACTAAGCGCTCAAACGGTCCAAGGAGTCTGACCGACACAGCGTTTAGTGGGTTTCCCAAGCTCGGCTGCACTTCTTTGCCCCAAGCCGCGCGGATGGTCTCCATGTTTATCACTCCTGCCTTTTTGTCCAAAGCGGGTAAAATAGGACGCAGCCGGGCACGCAGTTTGTCTAAGCCATAGCGGTAACGGCTGGCCGCGGTGTTGGCCGAAAGGTCAAGCGCGGTGGCGATCTCGGCGAAGGTCAGACCCTCCCAGAGCTTCAAGTGGACGACGGCGCGCTGCTCAATCGGCAGCTCCGTCAGCGCGGCGGCCAGCTCCGTACGAAACGCCTGGGCATCCGGCTCCCCGTCGCGCGCGAAGGGCGACACCCCACCGGCCACAAGCTCCTCCTTGCGGCGCTCTTGCGCGCTCCGCCGGCGAAAGAGATCGAGCGCGGCGTTGTGCGCGAGGTGGAGCAGGAAGGCGCGGGGGTGGTCCACGCCGTCGAGCAGGCCGGGCCGGCGCGCCAACTTGACAAACACGTCCTGTAACAGGTCCCGCGTATCGCCCTCGTCCCTCGTGAGCTGGAGCAGAAAGCCGAACAGCGCCGACGCATGCGCATCGTACAGGCGGGCGAGGTCGGGGGAGGCCGGCATTGGAAAAGAGGACGCAGCAGCGGCCGTGTTTTGTCTATTTCCGATCCGCTCCGTAATCCGAATTCCGCAATCGGTATTCAAACCGCCTCGCCCAGCCGCTCGCCCATCCTGGCATAGGTTTCGACACACTCCGCGCTCTGCGCCACGAGATCGGTATCGAACCGGATGCGCCCGCGCTGGAAAACCGTGACCACACACGAGCCGCCGAAACGGAACAGCCCCTTCTCCGCGCCTTTCGCCACGGGATATCCCGGGGCGTAGAACTGCCGCACGGTGCCGACATTCGTCGCGCCGATCTCCAGCAACGCCACGCGGCCAAACTCTGCGGTCTCAAGCAAGGTGACGTAGCGTTTGTTCTCGCAGAAGTAGCCGATGTTGTGGCGCAGCGCAACGGGGCTGACCGAGTAGAGCGAACCATTGATGAGCCGCGCTGCGCCCGGGGTACCCGCGACGGGAAAATGGAAGCGATGATAATCTACCGGACAGAGCCGGGAGATGAGCATCGCGCCGCCGGCAAACTCCGCCGCGAGCACCGGGTCGCCGAGCAGCGTGGCCAGCGTGAATTTCGCCCCTTTCGCATAAAATCCCGCGGCCGCATCCACATTGGGAAAGGCGAGGTGCCGCCCGTCTGCCGGGAGCACGGCCACGCGCGGGTCGGCCGGCGCGGCGATCGGGCGCGCGCCCGGCTTGAGCGCACGGCAGAAAAACTCGTTGAAGGTGGCAAACTCCAGCGGCGGCCGGGCGAACTCCTCCGGGGCCAGCCCGTAGTCGAGGATGAACGGCAGCACCCGGGCCGCGCTGGCGCGCCGGTCCATCCGCCAGCCATACCAGCGCGAAAAAATCGCCCGCCGGATCAGCAACGCCACCGCCGCGCGGCCCGGGGCAGTTTCATAGGCAAGGCGCAGCCAGCGCTCTCCGTAAATCTGCTCGGTCGCGATGGTTTTTTTCTGGCGGTCGTAGAAGCGGATGGGGTCACCCATTGGTCGAGCGGAGCACACAAGCGCCGGGCGCTCAACGCGGCATTTGCCGGCGGTTCATGGTTTCTTGGCTTCTGAATTTCCCCGAAAAAATCGGTTCCTGCGCAGACCCCGGCTTGCCTTCCGCCGCGCGGCTCTGGTTGAGTCGCCCCGTGAAGCAAAGCATCGTCACCCTCGACATGGAAGGCGTCCTCACGCCGGAAATCTGGATCGCCGTCGCCGAGCGCACCGGCCTGCCCGAACTGCGCCGCACCACGCGCGACGAGCCGGACTACGACAAGCTCATGCGCTGGCGCCTCGGCCTGCTCGACCGCCACGGCATCACGCTCTCTAAAATCCAGGAGGTCATCGGCACGCTCGCGCCGCTGCCGGGCGCGGTGGAGTTTCTCGACGGCCTGCGGGCGCGCGTCCAGGTCGTCATCCTGTCCGACACGTTCGAGCAGTTCGCCGCGCCGCTCATCCGCCAGATGGGCCGGCCGACGCTGCTCTGCCACCGGCTCGTGGTGGAAAACGACCGCATCACCGGCTACCGGCTCCGCATGCCCGACCAGAAGCGCGCGGCGGTGCGGGCGTTCCAATCGCTCAACTACCAGGTGCTCGCCGCCGGCGACTCGTTCAACGACACGACGATGCTCGCCCAGGCCGACCACGGGTTTTTGCTCCACGCCCCGGAGAACATCGTGAGGCAGTTCCCGCAGTTCCCTGCGTTTGGCGACTACGGTACACTGACGCGCGCGATGACGTCAAAGCTGTAGGCGGCGGCTTTCGCGTCCCAAATTTCTCCATGTCCACCAAGCGCATTCTCGTCACCGGCGGCACCGGCAAGGCCGGCCACTGGATTATCCGGCATTTTCTCGACCAAGGCTACGAGGTCATCAACGTGGACAGCCGGCCGCCGGCACAGCCGCTGTGCCGCACGATCATCACCGATCTCACCGACCTCGGCCAGACCGTCGCGGCTTTCTCCCCGCATAACACCGGCAACCGCGCCCCCTACGACGGCATGGTGCACATGGCGGCGATCCCGCGGCCCTATGACAACCCCAACGGGGAGGTTTTCCGCGTCAACAGCCTCGCCACCTACAATGTCCTGGAAGCCTGCGGCCTGCTCGGCATCCGCAAGGCCGTCATCGCCTCCAGCGAGTCGTCCTACGGCATCTGCTTCGCCAACCGGTTTTTCGAGCCGAAGTACCTGCCGTTGGACGAAGCCCACCCACAGCTCCCGGAGGACACCTACGGCCTCACCAAGGTGGTCAACGAGGCCACGGCCGCGATGTTCCACCGCCGCGACGGCACGCAGATCATCTCGTTTCGCATCGGCAACGTCACCTGCCCCGAGGATTACGCGGGCATCAAGGCGCGCTTCGCCCACCCTGAGGACCGCCTGCGCATCCTTTGGTCCTACATTGATTCGCGCGACCTCGCCGCCGGCTGCCGGCTCGCCATTGAAAAAGACGGCCTCGGCTGCGAGAATGTCATCATCGCGGCCGACGACACCTCGTCGAACCTGCCCTCGGCCGAGCTGATCCGGCGTTTCCTGCCCGGAGTGAAGGATTTCAAGACTCCCATCAACGGACGGGCCGCGCTCATCTCCAATGCCCGCCTGAAGCAATTGCTCGGCTGGAAGCAGGAGCATCACTTCCCACATTGAACGCTCCTGATGGAGCCCCCGATTTCTTCAACGACCCCACCATGCTCGCGCAGGCCGACCACGCCTTCCTGCTCCATGCGCCCGAGAACATCGTGAAGCAGTTCCCGCAGTTCCCCTCGTTCGACGACTATGCCGTGCTCACGCGGGCGCTACTGGCGCGGATCTGAGTCCCCTCTTGACGTCGGGGTGTAACAGGTGACACTTCCCACCATGACCACCATTTCTATCAAGCAGCTTCACGCCGAAACCGGCCGTTGGGTGCGCGCCGCCAAGCTGCGCCCCATCACCGTGACCGATCACGGCGAGCGTGTCGCCACCCTGCAGCCGCTCGCGGCCACCACGCGGCCACGCGCCGTCCTTGATCCCGCCACCCGGCTGGCGTGGATGCCGAAAGTCCCGGCCGATTCCACCGTGTTCATCTCCGAGGATCGGGACCGCGCATGACCTATTGGGACACCTCCTATTTGGCCAAACTCTACTTGCGCGAGCCCGGCACAGACGAGGTGCTCGCGGCCTTTTCTGCCGACAGCGGCCTCGTCTGTGGCGAGCACGGCCGACTGGAGCTGATGGCAGCTTTCAAGCGCCACCAACGCGAGGGACGGCTGACAGCCGCGCAGTTAAAAATGATCTGGGAAAAACATGGGCAGGACTTGGCTGCCGGTGTGATCCAGTATTTGCCGCTGCCCTCCGAGCTTTTCCAACAGGCCTGCCAGCTGACCGCCGCACTCCCGCCGTCCGTTTTCATCCGGGCCGCCGACGCCCTGCACCTCGCTTGCGCGCGCGACGCGGGGCTGAAGGAGCTTTACAGCCACGACCGCCACCTGCTCGCCACCGCGCCCCACTTCGGCCTCAAGGGCCGCGACGTGATCAAGGACGCCTGAGCTACCGCTCGGCTGTTGTTCGTGACCTGACAACCTTGCAGCGCGTTTCCGCATAATTCACTTCATCGCTAGCCCGTCGTCCTTAACGGTGAACTTCACCTCGCGGCCCTCGGCGACTTCGCCGCTGATGAGCGCGCGGGCGAGCTTGGTCTCGATGTTACGCTGCAGGAAACGTTTCAGCGGGCGCGCGCCGAAGACGGGGTCGTAGCCTTTCTCGGCGGCCCAGGTCTTGGCCTTCTGGTCGAGCACGACCGTCACACGGCGGTCGGCGAGGCGCTGGTTCAGGTCGGCCAGCAGCAGGTCCACGATCGTCGTGATCTCCTCCAGCGTGAGCGGCTTGAAGAGGATCGTCTCGTCGATGCGGTTGAGGAACTCCGGACGAAACGCCTTGCGCAGGTCCATCATCACACTCTCGCGCACGCTTTCGGGAATCGTGTCGCCGGTCACGCCTTCGAGCAGATGGCGCGAGCCGAGGTTCGAGGTCATGATGATGATGGTGTTCTTGAAGTCCACCGTCCGGCCCTGTGAGTCCGTAATCCGGCCGTCGTCCAAGACCTGCAGCAACACGTTGAACACGTCCGGGTGCGCCTTCTCGATTTCGTCAAAGAGGATCACGGCGTAGGGTTTGCGGCGGACGGCCTCGGTCAGCTGACCACCCTCATCGTAGCCCACGTAGCCCGGCGGCGCACCGATCATGCGCGCGACGCTGTGCTTCTCCATGTATTCCGACATGTCGATGCGCACCATCGCGGCCTCCGTGTCGAAGAGCGTCTCGGCCAGGGTTTTCGCGAGTTCGGTCTTGCCGACGCCAGTCGGGCCGAGGAACAGGAAGCTGCCGACCGGCCGGCGCGGGTCCTTGATGCCGCTGCGTGCGCGGAGGATCGCCTCGGTCACGAGTGTGATCGCCTCGTGCTGGCCGATCACGCGCCGGTGCAGCACGTCTTCCAGCCGGAGCAGCTTGTCTTTCTCCCCCTCGACGAGCCGGGTGACGGGCACGCCGCTCCACTTCGAGACGATCTCGGCGATCTCCTCTTCGGAAACCTCCTCCTTGAAAAGCGTCGTCGCCTCCGCGCCGCCTTTTTTCTCCAGTCGCTTCATCTCGGCCTCCATCTGCGGCAGCTTCCCGTGGCGCAGCTCGGCGACCTTGTTGAGGTCATAGGCGCGCTCGGCCTTGTCCATCTCGAGACGCACGGCCTCGATCTCCTCGCGGAGCTTGCGTGTCTTCTGGACGGAAGCCTTTTCCTTTTCCCAGTGCAGGCGGATGCCCTTCGCCTTTTCCCGGGCCTCGGCCAGCTCCTTCCGCAGCGATTCGAGCCGGTGCTTGCTGGCCTCGTCCTTTTCCTTCGCGAGCGCGGTCTCCTCGATTTCGAGGCGGAGCGCCTTGCGCGTGAGCTCGTCGAGCTCCTGCGGCATCGAGTCCATCTCGGTGCGGATCATCGCGCAGGCCTCGTCCATCAGGTCAATGGCCTTGTCGGGCAGAAAACGGTCGGTGATGTAGCGGCTGGAAAGAGTGACCGCGGCCACGAGCGCGTTGTCCTGGATGCGCACGCCGTGGTGCAGCTCGAACCGCTCCTTGATGCCGCGCAAAATCGACAGCGCATCCTCGACACTGGGCTGGTCCACCACGACCGGCTGAAACCGGCGCTCGAGCGCCGCGTCCTTCTCGATGTGCTTGCGATATTCGTCGAGCGTGGTCGCACCGATGCAGTGCAGCTCACCGCGCGCGAGCATCGGCTTGAGCAGATTGCCCGCGTCCATCGCGCCTTCGGTTTTGCCGGCCCCGACGATAGTATGCAGCTCGTCAATGAAGAGAATGATGCGGCCGTCGCTCGCCTTGACCTCCGCCAGCACGGCTTTCAGCCGCTCCTCGAACTCGCCGCGATACTTCGCGCCCGCGACCAGCGCACCCATGTCGAGGGAGAAAATGGTTTTGTCCTTCAGTCCCTCGGGCACATCGCCACGCAGGATCCGCTGCGCGAGGCCCTCGACGATGGCGGTCTTGCCGACGCCCGGTTCGCCGATGAGAACGGGGTTGTTTTTGGTTTTGCGCGATAGGATGCGGATGGTGCGCCGGATCTCATCGTCGCGGCCGATCACGGGATCCATTTTCCCCTTCCGCGCCTGGGCGACGAGATCGAGGCCGTATTTTTCCAACGCGGCGTAGGTCGCCTCAGGGTTGTCGGTGGTCACGCGCTGCGAGCCGCGCACGTCCTTGAGCACCTTGAGCAGCTTGCCGCGGTCGAGGCCGAAACTTTTGAAAAGTTTCTTCAGCGCGTCGGGCTTGCCGACGTCAAGCAGGCCCAGCAGCAGATGCTCCACGCTCACAAAATCGTCGTTGAGCGATTTCGCCTCCTCCTCGCCGCGGGTGAGCACCTCGTTGACGGATTGGGTGACGTAAACCTTCGACGTGTCCACGCTGCCGGTGACCTTGGGCAGCCGCTCCAGCTCACGCTCGACGGCGAGCTGCACCGCGCTGGGCGTGATGCTGAGCTTTTCGAGCAGGCCGGGCACCACCCCGTTCTCCTGCGCAACCAGCGCGGCCAGCAGGTGCCAAGTGTCCACCTCAGGGTGATTGAGGCGGCGGGCGGTGTTCTGCGCGTCGGTGACGGCCTGACGCGACATTTGGGTGAGTTTGGCGGAATCCATGACAGCCCATCCTCGCACACCACGCGCCAACATGGCGAGCCTGCGCGTGAGAGGTGAACACCCACCAAGCCTGCGCCAGCGGCGGACATGCTGGCACACGGCGGCGCGGAGTGACACAGCGGCTGGCGCATCCGGTTCTTCCATCCGGTCCGGCTCCGCGTTCTCCGCGCGCTCCGCGTTTCAATTGTTGATTTTTGCCTCGCGCTTCCCCGCCTGATGGAGCTGCCATGAGTTCCACAGATTGTGCCAGAGGACGTAGCAGGTCGGCCCGAGGGCGACCAGCGGGCTCGCGTAGGTGATCGCGATCCAGATGCACAACGCCGTGTTTTTTTGCCCGAGCGCCTGGCTGCCCTCGCGGGCCAGATCCCGCCCGGCGAGCAGGCGTCCGCAAACGAAATTTGCCGCGCACACCACCGCCGTCACCACCGCGATTTTTGCCAGCACGACATGGTCCACGTCATGGGTGTGGAGGTACTCCGACGCGTTTGCCATCGCCAGAAACATCGCCATCGACCAGGCGCCAAACATCACGTTGCGCAGCCGCCCCGGCCAGGCCGCCGCGCCGGGATGAATCTTCTTCGCCAGCCACGCCGCCGCCACCGGCAGGAACACCACCAGCGCCACGCTCCCGAGCACCCGCTGCGCCAGCCCCGGGGTGTCCGCCCCCAGCACCAGCGGCAGCAGCACGGGCATGAGCGCAGCCACCGCGAGGTTGCTCAGAAAAAACGCCCCCGCCACGAAGTCCGCCCGCCCGCCGAGGAAGCTCATCACGACGGGCGCCGCCGCAGCCGTCGGCGCGATGCCGGCGAAAAACGCCGCCAGCCCCACGTCTCGCCCGCCCGCCAGCCGGCCCAGCCCCCATGCGGCAAATCCCATCGCCACGTTGGCCGCCAACAGCCGCACATGCCCGCCGCCCAGCATCCCGCGCCCCGGACGGAGGCCGAGAAACGTGATGAACAGCATCGTCGCCACAATCCACTTGATGGCCGAGCCCCATGCATGTGCCTGCGGCAGCAAAACACCCAGCAGGAGGGCGAGCAACAGCGCGATGGTGCGGATGAGTCCGGCTTGCATGAACCGTGAGAGAAAGCATCGGCGCGCCGCATGGCAATGGCGCGGACGCGGGGAAATTTCAGTCTCCGCTTAGGGACGCAGGCTTGTTGAACCCTTTCGCCCTTTGCCTATTTTCCGGCCTTGTGTCCCCACGAGGCACGCGTAACGGTCGCAGGCGGATTCCATCCCAAGGTCCCATGTCGCGCGAAAGCTTCAAAGCACGAACGCCGGAAAGCGTGCGTGGGCGTTTCTATGTCACAGAACAATGCTTGGATTGTGATCTTTGCAGGGAAACCGCACCGGAAAATTTCGCACGTAACGACGATGGCGGCTATTCCTACGTCAAGAAACAGCCGGAGTCGGCGGAAGAAGAAGCACTTTGCAGGGGAGCGTTGGCCGGGTGCTGCACGGAGGCGATCCATGATGATGGCTTTGATTTCGATTGGACCGCATTGCCTGCACCTACTCCGTATCATCTCACACCAGAGGGTCAGGCGCAACACGCGCAATGGCGGGAATCCGACAAGCAGAACCCCCCTTAGAACAAACGAAAATATGCAGGTCGGAAAATCTTGTTATCCACCATGAACCCCCTCCCCCTCCTCCCCGCTC
>JBAXLL010000022.1:0-12897 GCA_037134835.1 Verrucomicrobiota bacterium | reverse complement strand
GCCCAGCACGATGATGGGCTGGGGCTGGTCCGGCGGTGCGGTCGGCACCTCTGCCGCCGGCTCGGGCGCCACCACCTGCTGTACATAATAATTGTTCACAACCGTCGTCGGCTGAGCCTCAAAACCTGCCGCCGTATTTGCCGTGGCACCCTGCTGGGAGGACAACGCCAGCAGGTCGGCCAAGATCGGCTGCTGGGCTGCCTGTACCTGATCGGCTGGCGGCACAGCATTTCCCTCCATCATCGGTGGCAGCATCGCGTTCGTCAGTTCCAGCATGGCAAACGCTGACAGCAATTGCACATTTTGCACCAGCAGCTGTTGGTTGGTGGCGGCCATGTCCGCCGCCGTCGGCTCAGCCTGTAAGACCGCCCCGGACTTGGTTTCCGGCTTCACGAGCTCGCTGTGCTGGCGAGAACATCCTGCAACCGCACCCGTAAGCACGATGACCACCGCCAGCGCGGGCCATTGGGGTTTGAAAAAATTCCGCATGGGAAGGTGAGGATTGAGACGGCCGCTGATGGCAGAGGTTACTGACGGTGGGCGGCGGCGCAACTACGATTCGTCCGCCCGCTGAGGCGAGATTGAAGACCAGAAACTCCGCGTCCTTCCGCGCGGTGAGCCCGAGGGTCGCCACATATTCCACCGCCGCGCCGTCGCCCTCGCCCAGCTGGGTGCCCAGCACGTCGAGCGTGCCCCGGATCACCTGCACCCACAGGCCACGTTGCACACCCGGCGCAAACGCGAGAGTTTTTCCCGCCACCAGCCGGCCGTAATAAATCTCCGCGTCCGCGCGGATGGCGGTCGCTCTATCGCGCGCCTCGCCGGCAAACAGTAGGGTGAGTGCATCGGGCTTCGCCTGGTCCCCGAGCGCGCGCTCCGCATAGCGCGGCGCTCCGCCGCGCTCGCTCGGCCGCAGCCAGACTTGCAGAAAATGTGCCGCCGCCGACTTCGACGGGTTGAACTCGCTGTGCCGCACCCCCGACCCCGCGCTCATGTATTGCAGGTCGCCCGCGCGAATGATCCGCCCGTTGCCCAAGCTGTCCCGGTGCTCCAGCTCGCCCGCGATGACATAGCTGAAAATCTCCGCGTCGCGGTGCGGGTGCGTACCGAAGCCGCCGCCCACCTCGACCACATCGTCGTTGAGCACAATCAGCGACCGGAAGCCCATGTGCGCCGGATCGTGATACTCGCCAAACGAAAACGAATGCCGGCTGTGCAGCCAGCCCAGCTCGGTCTGCCCGCGCGCAGCGGCGGGACGCTTCACGATTTTCGGCTCGGGCCGGGCCGCTCTAGGTGAGGAAGGATTATTCATGGCGCGAAGATGCACGGCTCCCGCCGGTCAGCAAGTCGTGCAGCAGCACCGCCGCCGCGGCCGAAACATTGAGCGACTCGACCCGCCCGCTGCCCGGGATGGTCGTGAGCCACGTGCAAGCCGCCGCCATCTCCGGCGCCAGCCCCTGCTCCTCATTCCCCAGCACCAGCGCAATCGGCCTCCGCCCTCCAACCTCTGGCCTCTGACCTCTGGCCCCTGATCTCTGACCTCCGGCCTCCGACCTCTGGCCTCCGGCCACCGCCGCCCCCACGACCTCATACCCCGCCGCCCCAAGCTCACGGCCAAACCCCGCAAGGTCCGGCACCCGCCAGACCGCGACATGTTCCAGCCCACCCTCGGCCACCCGATGCGCCGCCTCGCTCGGCAGCGCGGCGTCGGGATGCGCCGGGATGACAATATGCTCCACGCCGAAAAACGCTGCCGAGCGCGCAATCGCGCCCAGATTGTGCGCGTTGCCGATACGGTCGAGCAGCAGCACCGGCGCGCGACGTGCAGCCCACGCCCTGATGTCCGCCGCCGACGGCGCGCTCAGCTTCAGTGCGGCGACCACCGCGACAATGCCCCCGTGGTGGACGGTCCCCGCGATTTTCTCCAACTCCGCCGGTTCGACGCACCGATAGATCTTGCGCATCCCCGCGAGCGCCTTGCACATCCCCCCCACCTTGCGCCCGGTCTCGTAGTCGAAGAACAACCTGTAGATAGACTTGGCATCGCGCGAGAACCGCGCCCGCACCGTCGCCAACCCGCAAAGGCAGATTTCATTTTTGGTCATGTAGATTGTTCAGATTCCGATTGGCCATAAAGGCACAAGAAACGCAAAAAAAAGTTCGTGTCTTAATGTGAATTATTGTTGCCGCCGTATGTAAGCCAATACTGCTCCGTGAATACGCACTAAACCAGCTTCAATATCTTGATAAAAAACTACATAAGGATTTTTCAAGCTACCGGAAAAATAGTCATGGCCAGTCAGATGTTTTGAAAAACCTCTAAGAATCATTCCGACGCCCAAAGCACCAAATAAAATTGGGATTAAAGGGCCGGAGGGTTTGCGGGGGTTCTTGGCCCATAGGTTAATTCTCCTCGATCTGGCGCAACTCGCCGACGATGGCGGCACGGACGGCTGAAACGGGTGTCTGAGATTGAATCCTGCGCGTCCCGGCTCTCCCGAGCCGGGCTACAGTCTCCCCGTAGCCCGCTTCGGGAGAGGCGGGAGCCTTCGCAGCTCCCCTCCGCCCGATTCCGAAGTATTCATCAGTGTCCATCCGTGCATATCCGTGGTTAAAAAAACTCAGTGGGTCGCTTCAGCCGTTCAGCCCTTCAGCCTTTCCCTCCCATCACCGCTCTCATTTCCCGCAACAGCCGCTCGTTCTGCGCCTCCGTGCCCACCGTCACCCGCAGCCACTCCGCCATCCCGTAAGGCTGCAGCGGCCGCACGATCACCCCGCGCTTCTGCAACTCCGCAAACACCCGCGCCACCTCCCCCACCCGCACCAGCATGAAATTCGCCACGCTCGGCACCGTCTCCAGCCCCTGCACGCGGAAACCCGCCTCCAGTTGCGCCAGCCCCGTGCCGTTCTCCCGCCGACACCGCACGGTAAAATCCCCATCGTCGAGCGCGGCGCACGCCGCCGCCTGGCCGATCGCATTCACATTGAACGGTTGCCGCGAGCGGTTCAGCAGCGACGACAGCTCCGCGCCCGCGTAGCCATAGCCCACCCGCAGCGCCGCCAAGCCGAAAATCTTGGAAAACGTCCGCAGGCAGACCACATGTCGCCCCTCGGCGATCAGCGGACGTAAATCGGGCGGATTTTCCAAAAACTCCGCATACGCCTCGTCCATCACCAGCACCACATGCCCTGGCAGCCCGCGCGCAAACGCCAGGATCTCCGTCTCCGTGTTGGCCGTGCCCGTCGGGTTGTTGGGGCTCGGCAGAAACACCAACTTCGTGCGCGGCGTGATTGCCGCCGTCAGCGCGCGCAGATCATGGCGGTGGTTGACCAGCGGAACCTCGACCGGCTTCGCCCCAAACAGCAGCGTGACCAGCTTATAGACCACAAACGCCGGCACCCCCATGACCGCCTCGTCGCCCGGCCGCAGGAACACATGGCCCAGCAACTCGAGGATCTCATTGGAGCCGTTGCCCGGCACGATCTGCCCCGGCGTGAGCGCATGTCGCGCCGCGAGTTTTTGGCGTAGCGCGAAACAGCCCCCGTCCGGGTAAAGCTGCGCCTCGCCCAACGCCGCGCGCGCCGCCGCGACCGCCTTGGGCGATGGGCCAAACGCGTTTTCGTTGGACGCCAGCTTGATGATCGAGGCCGGGTCGAGCCCCAGCTCGCGTGCGACCGTTTCAATCGGTTTGCCCGGCTCATAGACCGGCTGCGTGAGGATGGCAGGATTGACTAGAGCTTCGAGCTTCATGGCGGGAGATTGACTTGGAAAAAAAGAGGGAAAAGGGAAGGATGAGGCTGAAATAATCTGCATTGAACAGGAGAGAACTGACGGAGGACAGAGGTAATCCTGAAGCCATGAAACTAGGAAACAGATTCGTGGCTTCTTGGTTTCTGAATTAAAATCCAGACTAGTTTTGAACAGGAGGGAACGAAGGTAGCGGAGAGCTGGCGCGAGATGAGCAGAAAAAGAGGGAAACGCATCCGCGTCCCCGGTAAAAGCTGAAACCGGAATTGTTTTAGCAGGAGACCAAGAAGTCAGGAATCGGAGGAATAGTGAATGGCTGATGTTGGCAGCGTGACCTCGGTAACTGCTTCTTGGTTTCCTTGTTTCTTGGGTTTACCAACGACGAGCACTGGGAGACCGGCGAATGGATGCTCATCTTTTGCCGCAACCGATCAGGCCGACGAAGACTCCTTGCACGGTGAGGGTTTCGCGCGGAATGAGGTCGGGGTAGCGCTGGTTCTCGGCGCGGAGGAAGATGCGCCGTCCTTCGCGGACCATCCGCTTGAGGGTGGTGGCACCATCAATCAACGCGGCCACAATCTGGCCGGGACGGGCCTCCTCCTGCCGGAGCAACGCGATATCCCCGTCGGCGATCTGCGCATCAATCATAGAGTCGCCCCGGACATGCAGCGCGAACAGCCCGCGGGCGGAACGGAGCCGGAAGGCGGCGGGATCCACCCGGATGCTTTCGTAGGCTTGCTGGGCATTGTCGGCGGGCAGACCGGCGGGGATCGTGCCATAGACAGCGATGGTGAACAGATGCTCCTGCACCTCCTTCACCTTGGCGGCCCAGCTGCGGCCGTCGCCGGTGTCGGTCACGAGGCCCTTGCGGGCGAGGGCCTGCACATGCTTGCGGGCGGCGTTGTGCGAGGCGAAACCGAACTCCTCGCAGATTTCCCGCAAAGAAGGCGGTCGGGTGTTGGTTTCTTGGTGGCGAACCATGAAGGCGAGCACGGCCTCCTGCGCTTCAGTTAAGGTGTCCATTCGGACACGGGTGTCCGATTGGACACCTCATGTCAAGCGGAAATGCGGCCCATGCCCCCTGCCCTGCAGGCCATTCTCCCCACCCCCTTCCGATTTCCAGCTTCCGACTTCCGGTTTTCCGACTACTGGCTTCTGACTCCTGAGTCCTCCCATCCTGACTCCTGAATTCTGACTCCTTCCGCTGACTCATTCGATCCCTCCTCCTCCGCGCCCTCCGCGTTTAAACTCCGTCCTCAGCCTCCTGTCTCCTGACTCCTTCCATCCTGACTTCTGCTTCCGCTCGGTGACAGCCCTTCGCTCGCCCCTGAGGCCTGTGGTGCCAAGGTAATCATGGACACATTTTTTAGGATAATAGGGTGACACTTTTTTGGGTTGAGGAGACGGTGATCAGGCCTTGGCAGACGAGCCAAGCTTCCGCGGCGTGGCGCCAGGCGGCGCTGAGGCTGCGGTGATCCTTCCGCTCCAGTTGACTGATGCTGTCCTTGGCCCTGAGGCTGATCAAGGCAAATATGGCGTGCCGAGCCCGCAAGTTGTAGCGGTGCCGCGGCCGGTGGGCATAGGCTTCGCAGGCGGTCTGGCCGTGCAGACTGCGCCGCCGGCGGCAGTTGAGGGCCTGGTTGACGGCGAGCAGGTAAGGCCGCAACTGAGCCGGGTGCCAGCGCTGTGGCGGCGGCAGGCATTCGCCGAGCGCCTGCTGCAGGTCGCGGATGCCCCGTTCGACCGCGCCGTTGTACTGCGGGTAATGGACCGGGCTGTTCAGCGGAATGACGCCGTAGGCGGCGAGCACCGCGTCCACGGCGGCATGGTTGAACGGCCCGCCATTGTCCCGCTTCAGGAACAGAGGGGGCCCGTACCGCCGGAAGAGCCCGGCCAGATGCCGGGCAATGGCCCGGCCCTGCGACTCGACCGCCACCAGCGGGGCGAAGCGGTAACGGGTGCATAGGTCCTGCACCGTATGCACGAAGAGTTTCCGGCCCGCCCGGTCGGCCCCCCGCTCGGACGCGTCCGTGCCCCAGACGACGTCGGGCTCGTGCCACTGCACCCGCTTGCCCCGTTGCTGCCGGGCCAGTTCCCGGGCCGCGCGCTCCGTCGCCACGAGCTGCGCCAGGTCCCGCCGGGAGAGGAACGGCCGGTACCGCTCCTGCAGGGCCAGGACCCCGTGGCTGCGCTGGCGGCCATGCCGGAGCTGTTCGAGGTCGTGGCGCAGTTCCGCCAGCGGCAGCGGCCCGGTCTTTTGCGGACCGGGCCGCCGGAGCACCGGCTCGCCGGCCTCCGCCCGCTGCTGCCAGCGCCGCAGCCGTCGGGCGTCCAGCCCCAGCACCGGGCTCAGGGCCCGGGCGCTGGCGCCGGTGGAGCTTTGGAGGTCTTTGAGCATGGCGAGGATTTTGGGGATCTGCTCCGCTTTTTTTTACTCCCCGGCTGCTCCAGCTTCCGCAGCAGGCCCCGGATGTCCGCCGTCTGCTGCGCCACCGCCAGCTGCTGCTCGAGCGTCTGCACTTTCGCCGTGAGGGCTTTCACTGCCGCCGGGGGCGCTGACTTCGGCCGGCCCGAGGGCCGGTTCTCCAGCTCGCCCAGCATCGCCTGCAGTCCCTTTTTCTCCCACCGGTAGTACGTCTGCCGGGACACTCCCAGGGCCTGGGCCGCCGCCTGCGCGGTCAGCCGCTGTCTCCATGAAGCCTTGCTCGCCTCCGGTCCGGTCTTGCCACTCGACGGCTCAATCCGGGAAACGGTCGGGGCCGGTGCTGAGCTTGGCGTATGGTCGCTGGGCCGGGCCGGCTGGCACGACTCCGGGCCGCCGGACGGAACGAATGTTCTCGCCCGCAGCGGACAGGCGCTCGCACGTTTCCGGCTTGAGGACACCGCGCGACCCGATGCTGGTGCCGAACTGGCGGCACTTGGCGCGCGAGGGCTTGCCCTCACGATTCTCAGTGGCGACAGCCCGGAAAAGGTTTCCGCGCTCGCCCATGGCCTTGGCCTTGCCGAATCGGTCGCGCTGGGCGGGCTCTCACCTCAGGCCAAGGCTGCTTGGATCGAAACCAACGGCGGCGGCAGTACCCTCATGCTCGGTGACGGTGCCAACGACAGCCTTGCGTTTGACAGCGCACTTTGTCGGGGCACGCCGGTGATCTGTCGCGGCCTGCTTGCCGGGAAGTCGGATTTTTACTACCTTGGCCGTGGCTTGGACGGCATCCGCGCGTTGTTCGAGGCCAACGACGCGCGCCGTCGAACGCAGGTACAGCTGTTGGGTTTCATGGTCACCTACAACCTGCTCGCGGTCGGGCTGTCGGTGGCGGGGTTGATGCACCCGTTGCTGGCTGCGATCCTGATGCCATTGAGCTCGCTGGTCACGCTGGCACTCGTGGGCCTCGGCATGCGCACGGTCTGGCAACCCGGCTGGACCAGTGCAAAAGGCGAACGCGGGGTTACCTGAACCGGGACCAAATCAACCTGCCGTCCGGCGTTGTAATACCCGGCACCGCTCAGAACGTCGTCACAAAACGCAGCGTGCCGACAACGGCGTCATGCCGCGCTGCGTCACCACCGGGATGGCGGATAAACTGAAAATCCGCCTTCATGGTGAGAAACCCCGTGAGGTGCACGCCGTAGTAGCCCTCTATGGCGGTTTCGTTTGGCGCAGTGAGCGTCGGGTCAGCATGGCTGGTTGTGGCGACCGAACACAGCAATCCGCAGATGTCTGCATCACGGTCCGGCAGGAGGCCGGTACCGCTGAGACCTACGCTGACGTGCCGGCGGATGCGGCTGACCGCCTCAGCTGCCGTTCCCAATTGCTCAAAGAGCGTCACACCACGCGGGTCGTCCTTGGTTCCGGGATTTTTTTGCCAGATGCGTTGCTCAGCCATCGCGTAGAAACTACCCGTGCCGCTTTGGCTGGTGCTGTCAAAACGCGTAAGCCGCGCGTTCTCGCGCGCGAAACCAACCGCAATCCGGCCGAACACATCCTGGTTGAAAACTATTTCTCCGATGGCGAAGGGCCGCTCCAGACCAATCGAAGTTTGACGGACGGTATTGCCATAAAGACCGACGCCGGCGCTGATCCATTCGTTCACTTTTACAAAAGCATTGGCGCTGAGTGCCGGGTCGGGGTACGTGCGGAAACCGACAATCGTGGGACTGTAGCCAGCGGACGCGTGGAGAAATTCGGCGGCGGCGTGGACGTTGGCGAACTCCGTGTTGGCGTCGAGCTGACCGAACTTCAGACGCAACTGCCCGTCGAAAAAAACCTGCTGGTAAGAAAGCTCGGCCCAGTGCGCGAACGGCGCACTGTCGATGTTTGAATAGGACACCAGCGTACCGAGATCCGCGCCCGCGTCGCGGCCGTGAAAAACCAGATATTGTGCGATGAAGGTCACCCCGTTGGTCGGCAGCGCAAGCGCAGCCTGCAAATTGAAGAGCCCTCGCGCAGTGCTACGGTAGTCAAGTGCCCCTTGCACTGGGGACGACCAGTCAAGCGTATGGGTGCCCGTAAAGGTAAAACCCGCACGCTCGGCGGAAGTGCGAAGGCCGGCCCAGATTCCAGTTAGGCGTGACCACTCAGCCCATTTGAGGCCGGATCCGGGCCATTCCTTCACGGTGGGGTTGTCGTCTGATGCCAAAGTTTGCGTCGGCATGATGCCGAGCAAAATGGCGCAAATGGATGCGAGGCGGGGCAGGGTAGGATGCACAAATTTAACTGTGAACTTATAAAAACCCAGCGCGTCAATTTGGAATTTACCGATATGGCTACACGCAGATTCTATTTTATACTTGAAGCGGCCGAGGGCGGATCAAGCTTGGTAGCAGCAGGCATTCAGTTGGTTGATGCGTTTGGGAGGGAACTGACCGCTCAAAAACATGCCTAAGACACCAAAATAGTTATGTACGCCAAAAGCATACGGCCCCAGACAACAAGGTGAGTGACGACTACCAAGGAGCGCGCATCATCCCGCGTGCGGCAGCGGCTAAACTGCTTCCCCGTGCGCGAAGGACGGCCGGTGGCAAAAACCGTTTACTCTCATTTTCTGCATGCGGCAGGCACAACCTTGGCAAACAGATGTAAGCTGCGCTCACGGAAACCAACGGGCGAAGGGATAATAGATGAACAGCGGGCGTCCAACGACGTCCATCTCCGGCACAAAGCCCCAGAAACGGCTGTCGGCGCTGTTGGGCGAGTTATCACCCATGGCGAAATAGCTGTGCGGCGGAACTGTGAGCGTGTCTCCAGGCTTGATCAGATACTCCTGATCGGTGTCGCCGGCCTTCCGGTTACGATAGCCGGGGTAGCGCTCGATCTGCTGAGCCTCCTTGTCAAAGGAGACCACACCGGCAATGGGAGCCCCGTTACGGTAAAGCACGGGCTGGCGGATTTCCAGCCGGTCACCGGGCAACCCGACGAGCCGCTTGATGTAATAGTTGTCGATCTGCACGCCGGTGCGATAACCGCGAGCATCACGTTCCTGCATGTTGCGGCTGTGAATGTTAACGGTACGGAAAACAAAGCCGTCGCCCACGCTCGGCCGCACAAAGTGGTAGCTGAAACGATCCACCATCAGCATGTCGCCCGCGAGGATGTCGAAGGAAAGCATCCGCTCTCCCGCCCGCACCATCTTGCCGGTGTGGAGCAGGTTCATCGGCTGCTGTCCGCCCGCTGCGTTGGTGACCACGGTCTCCACCATCTGGCCGCGCTGGGCCTGCCGGCCCAAGATTTCCTCCGGGACACCTGGACCGGGGAAAAAGGCGTCGCAGATGACCCGGTTCAGATCAAAGTCCGCCGGCACCCGCACCGGCACAGGTTTTCCACCGACAAACAGCACGTATTCGCGTTGCGCCTCAGGAAAAACATAGAGTGAACGTCCGGTGGCCTGCCCATATGGCACCGTGGCACCGTCGCCTGCCAGCAGCCCGATCGGAATCAGCACTTCGCCGTCCACCGGCGCGTCAATCCGATGAATCCGGTCGGGACGGGCGCCGGCCGTCATGATCCGCAGCGCCGCTTTCACGGGACCGGGCTCGTCGGCGCGCTTTGGGTAGACCTCGGCCGTCATCCCATAGTAGCTCGGCCACATCGAATTCGTCGGAATCTGGAAGGGCTGCACGAAGTAGGTACGGACCCCAATGATCACGATGGCCGCCACGAGCAGGAACTCGACCCACTCCACTAGCTCCGACTTGGGGTAAAGCGTGCCGCCGGCACGGCGCAGCGTTTCCTCTAGCGCGGCGATGCCGGATTTGAGTTTGTCCGCATCCGCCGGTTTGCGGAGCAAATCCTGCAAGGCGGCCATACGCATCTCCAGCTCCTGGAGTAGCGGCCGGTCAAGCACGTCGCGCCGGAAATGCCAGACCTTCTGCGCCAGCTCCAGCCAGTTGACGGCATTGACACGCGCTTTCTTATCGACGGAGACAAAGGGTCCAAACATGGGGACAGGGTGAGGATGATTGATAAATGATGAAGGATGAAATCCCAGCGATGTGATCCACCAGCGCACTCAGCGAGCGGCGTAACGGAAGCAAGGCTCAGTTTTTTAGAACTTGGATAAAGGCATCTGGTGGGATGGAGACTTTGCCGATTTGTTTCATCTTTTTCTTACCTTCCTTCTGCTTGTCGAGCAGCTTACGCTTGCGGCTGATGTCACCACCATAGCACTTGGCTGTCACGTCCTTCCTCATCTCGCGGACGTTGTCGCGGGCGATGACCTTGCCACCGATGGCAGCCTGGATGGCGACCTTAAACATCTGCGGCGGGATGATCTCGGCAAGCTTCTCGCACAGCTGGCGGCCCTTGCCCTCGGCCTTTTCACGGTGGACGATGCACGCAAAGGCGTCCACCGGATCGCCGTTGATCATGATGTCCATCTTCACGAGGTCGCTCACCACGTACTCGCCCAATTCGTAATCCATCGAGCCATAGCCATGGGTGATACTCTTGAGGCGGTCGTTGAAATCCACGAGGATCTCGTTGAGCGGCAGGATCGCGCTGAGCATGACGCGGTTCATGTCGAGCGTAGTCGTGTGGTCGCACACGCCGCGCTTTTCCATGATGAGCGAGAGCATGTCGCCCATCGAGTCGTTGGGAATGATGATCGAGGCCCGGATGGTCGGCTCGCGAATCTCAAGTATCGTGCCGGGGTCCGGCATGTTGACCGGGTTGTCCACCTCAATTTTTTCCCCGCCCTGCTTCACAATGTGGTAGATGACGCTCGGGTAGGTCGAGATGATGTCCACGTCGTGCTCACGGCGGACGCGCTCCTGAATGATCTCCATGTGCAGCAGGCCGAGAAACCCGCACCGGAAACCAAAGCCGAGCGCGATGGAACTTTCGGATGAATAGACGAACGCGGCGTCGTTGAGCTGGAGGCGCGCCAGACCGGCCTTGAGCTTTTCGTAATCGTCGCTTTCGAGCGGGTAAAGGCCGCAGAACACCATCGGGCGGACCTCCTTGTAACCGGGGAGCATCTCGGTGGCGGGCCGCGCGGCGAGCGTAATGGTGTCGCCGGTCTTCACGTCGGCAGGAGTCTTGATGCTGGAGACGATGTAGCCCACGTCGCCGGGACCGAGCGTCGCGCACTTCTCCATCTTGGGTGTGAAAATGCCGACTTCCTTCACCTCTGCCTTCTGGCCGGTGCTCATGAGCATCATCATGTCATGGGCCTTGATGCTGCCCGAAAAAACGCGCACATAGGCGATGCAGCCGCGGTAGGCGTCATAGAGCGAATCGAACACCAGGATGCGCGCCTGTGGATAATCGGTCCAACGCGGCGGCGGCACCCGCGCGACGACGGCCTCCAGGATGTCCACAATGCCGATGCCCGATTTGCCGCTCGCCAGAATCGCCTCTTCGGCGGGAATCGTGAGAATGTCCTCCAGCTGGCGCGTGCAGAGCTCGAGGTTGGCGCTCGGCAGGTCGATCTTGTTGATGACCGGGATGACCTTGAGCTGCTGGGCAAACGCAAGGTGGGCGTTGGCCACTGTCTGCGCCTCGACGCCCTGCCCCGCGTCAATCAGCAGCACGGCGCCTTCGCACGCCGCGAGCGAGCGCGACACCTCGTAGGAAAAGTCCACGTGGCCCGGCGTGTCCATAAGGTTGAGCTTGTAGTCCTTGCCGTCTTGCGCGCGGTAGGTCATTGTGACGGGGTGCGACTTGATGGTGATGCCACGCTCCTTCTCCAAGTCCATCGAGTCGAGATGCTGGGCCGTCAGGATGCGCTGAGAAACGGTGTTGGTATGCTCGAGCAATCGGTCGGACAACGTCGTCTTGCCATGGTCAACATGGGCAATGATGCAGAAATTTCGGGTGCGGGAGACAGGCATGAAGGCGTGGGCGGAAGGAGGAAAAGGGTTCATACTGCTCTCCATTCCGCCGGCTTTCAAGCCCGCAACGCGGGTGTTTTGACCGTCATAGATCGTTCGAACCACCTCATTGCGGAGCCTTGCCAGAGTCATTCCGCGCCTCTGCCGGCCTAAGTCTGGGCCTGGCTTTCGTTCAGACCGCCCAACGCGTGTATCCGCTCCCGCAGCCTCTGTCCCAAGGCTTTCCGATCGTCACCCGGTGGGTGCGGCTCGCCGAACACCACCCGCGCATAGATGCGCCGTTTCGAAAACAGGTTCAGCAAGTGCGGCGCGAGTGCGGTGTCCCCCCACCAGCATACCTCGTCGGCCGCCGCGCCGTCGCCGTCCTCCAGCGTGAAGTCGAGCCACGCTGGCGTGACCGGCCACCCGCGCCGCACCGCCGGGGCGAGCAACGCCGGACGAAACGGCAGCACCGTGCTCCCGTCGGTGGACGTGCCTTCGGGAAAAAACGCCACGACCACCCCTTCCTCCACCGGCAGCCGCTCGACCGGCGGCGGCAGTTCGCCCAATACGCGCCGCAGGTCATGCACCCGGTCGCGCCGGATGAACACCGTGCCGGCCCGCCGAATCATTGCACCGAAGACCGGCCAGCCGCCCGTTTCCGTCTTCGCCACAAACACCATCGGCTGCACCGCGCTCAGCACGAGGATGTCCAAATAGCCCAGATGGTTGCTGACGAGCAGCCCGTAGCTTGGCGGCCGCCCCGCCTGAGTGACGCTCACGCCGAGCACGCGCAGCCAGCGCCGCGCGCACCGGCCCGACCACTCCGCCCGCGCCCGCAC
>JBAXLL010000021.1:0-13199 GCA_037134835.1 Verrucomicrobiota bacterium | reverse complement strand
TAAACAACATCAAAGCCGCCTAAATTAGTGTCCACTTTATCGAGGCAAGCCCAGAAGGAAATCCCGAGCAAAAGTGGGATTTCCTCAAAAAAACCGGTTCGAACTTTTTTGTGGCGGGGCAAGCGTTGACCGTGACCTTCCTAACCCATTGGCAACTCGTGGCGGATTTCAATTCCATCCTCACCTCACCTCACGCGCGTCAGCGCGAAAACTGCGAAAATCAAAAATGGCGGAGAGGGAGGGATTCGAACCCCCGGAACCCTTGCGGGCTCACCTGATTTCGAGTCAGGCGCGTTAGACCACTCTGCCACCTCTCCGTCGGCGAAAGGCGAAGTCTGCTGCCCGCGCTGAAAAACGAAAGCCTAAATTGCCGCTTTCCTCCGGGCGGCCCTTCGGCGCATCCGCCTCTTCTCATCTTCGCGCTTCATCCGAATTCCGTGCCCTGTGGTACTATGTTTCCATTTGGTGTTCGACGCGGCTTGCATAGCACAGCCTTCGCCTTTCACGCTTCCCTCCTCTCCCTCATCCCTTCACCCAGCTCATTTCCCATGGAATCGCTCAAAGGAAAAATTGTCCTCGTCGTCGGCGGTGGCTCCGGCATCGGCCTCGCCACGGGCGTGGCGTTTGCACGCGAAGGCGCGCGCGTCGTGCTCGCCGCCCGCACCGCCTCTTCCCTTGAGGCGGCGAAAAAGCTCCCGGGCGTCGGTCCCTCGCTGCTCACCAAGACCTGCGACGCGTCCAACCGCGCGCAGGCGGCCGAGCTGGTCGCGTGGACGGCCCGGGAAGCCGGGCCGATTGATGTGCTGGTCTATTGCGCCGGGGTGAACGTGCCGAAGCGGGCGTTCTCCGACCTGGACCCGGCGGATTTTGACAGCGTGATGAGCATCAACGCCACCGGGGCGTTCAACTGCCTGCATGCGGCGCTGCCCGCGATGCGGGCGCGCAAGGCCGGGCTGGTCGTCAACGTCGTGTCCATCGCCGGCCGGCGCGGTTTCCCGCTGGCGGGGCTGCCCTACACGGCGGCGAAGTTTGCGCAGGGGGCCATCGGCACGTTTGCCAACCTGGAGGTCCATGGCGACGGCGTGCGGGTGACCAACATCCATCCCGGCGAGGTCGAGACTCCCATCCTGGAGAAACGTCCGGTCAAGCCCACCGCCGAGCACCGCGCGCGCATGCTCCAGCCGGAGGACGTGGCCGAGATGATCCTGGCGGTCGCGAGGCTCCCCGCCCGCGCCGTCGTGCCTGAGCTCGTCATCACCCCGCTCTACCAGCCGCAAACCTGATTTGAAGCAGGAAGCCAGGAAGCGAGGAAGCGGAGCCAAAATTCCAAACTCCTCCCCCAAAGCCCGTCACGTCCAGACTCATCCTCCTGGCTTTCTGGATTCTGAATTCAATCCCTCCGCCCTGCTCTCCGCTTCGCAATCTCATTTCCGGGTTTCCTGGCTTCCTGCTTAAGTATCGCGCCCTCCTCACTTCCGCCTTCCAAAATCCCCTCCCATGCTCCCTGGAATCAACCTCTTCGATCTCACCGGCCACGTCGCGATCATCACCGGCGGCTCAAAAGGCCTGGGTCTGGCCATGGCGGCCGGCCTCGCCTCGGCGGGTGCGGATGTCGTCCTCGTCAGCCGCCATGCCGACGAGGCGGCGGCTGCGGCGGCTGAAATCGCCCGCGACTTTGGCCGCCGGGCCATCCGCGTGTCGGCCGACGTCACTGTGCCGGAGCAGGCCGAGGCCATGGCCGAGGCGGCACTGCGGGAGTTCGGGCGGATTGACATTCTTATCAACAGTGCGGGCATCAATATCCGTGGCCCGATTGACGAGCTGACACCGGCGCAGTTTCAGCAGGTGATGAATGTCAACGTCACCGGCACCTGGCTTGCCTGCCGCGCGGTGACGCCGCACCTGAAGCGGGCCGGGCGTGGCCGCATCATCAACCTCTCCAGCGCGCTTGGCCTCATCGGGCTGGCCAACCGCACGCCCTACGCCACGAGCAAGGGCGCGGTTTGCCAGCTCACCCGCGCACTGGCGCTCGAGCTCGCGCCGCACGGCGTGCTTGTCAACGCCATCTGCCCGGGACCGTTTCTCACGGAGATGAACGTCCCCATCGCCAACACTGATGAAGGCACGAAGTTCATTGTTGGCGCGACGGTCCTGAAACGCTGGGCGCGGCCCGAGGAAATCCAGGGCGCGGCGATCTTCCTCGCCAGCGCGGCGTCCAGCTACGCCACGGGCAGCATGCTCGTGGTGGACGGCGGCTGGACGGTGCAGTGAGACAATGAAAATAGGGGGCGGGGTCGCCGAACCCCGCCTGCATAAGGAACACCTATGCCCATTCCGCAAATGTCAGCGAAGCGGGCTACCCCTACAGTAATCATAACAGGCGCAGGAACCGGTCTTAAGCGGAGGCCAAAATATTTTGTAAATATTGCAGCCGCGTCCAATCTCCGTCGTAGCGCGGGCAACCTGCCCGCGGCTTGTCCGGCCCAGCCCGGTCAGGCTGACCGGGCTACGTTATGAGCCAAGGCTAGATGGGGGCGCATCACCCAGCCGCTTTTGCCACAGATTTTAAACTCCTCACTTCCCCGCCGTCCAGCCGCTGTCAATCATGAGGGTGCTGCCGGTGACCATCGCGGCCTCGTCGCTGGCGAGGTAGAGCGCGGCGGCGGCGATTTCCTCCGGCCGCGCCATGCGGCCGGCGAGCTGCGTACTCTCCATCTCGCGGCGCGCGGCGGCGGGATCAGCGTATTCGGCGATCCGCTGGGCGACCCACGGTGTCTCCACCCGGCACGGGCAGATGGCATTAAAGCGCACCCCGCTCGCGGAGTGGTCCAGCGCCAGCGCCTTGGTCATGCCGACTATGGCGAATTTGGTCGTGGTGTAGGCGAAGCGGTCGCGCACGGCCATCACTCCGGCGAGGGACGCGAGGTTGATGACGCTCCCGCGCTTCCGCTCCAGCATGGCCGGGAGAAACGCCTGGGTCATCAGAAACGTTCCGGTTACGTTCACGCCGATCAGCCGGTTCAACTCCGCCAGCGTGGTGGTGAGGATCGTGCCGACGCTGCCGACGCCGGCGTTATTGACGAGAATGTCCAGCGGGACGGCGACGGCGGCGCGCGTGGCGGCGATGTCGGCCTCGCTGGTGATGTCGAGCCGGAGCGCGTGGGCGTTGCCGCCAGCGGCGGTAATTTTGCGTACTGTCGCCCGGGCGCCCGGTTCGTCCTTGTCGGCGACGAAGACGCGCGCCCCGGCCTTGGCGAAGGCCTCAGCGATGGCGGTGCCGATCCCGGAGCCAGCCCCGGTGACCAGAGAGAGTTTTCCTGCGAGCGAGAACATGGGCCTAAGACGGCACTCAGTCTCGCGGATGACAATCCTCTTTGCGGCTTGCTTGCGGCTCCTGCCGGCTCGCAAATGAGTGCGTGAAAATCATCCGCCACCTCGATCGCGCCGGGCAGGCGCATTACGCCAGCGAGCAGCCCGACGGTTCCGCCCTTGCCATCGAGGGCGACATCTTCGGCCCCCACCGCGTGACCGCCCGTCGCGCCGACGTGGCGAAGCTGCTCGCACCGGTAGCACCCTTGCAGATGGTCTGCATCGGCCTCAATTACCGCAAACATGCGGCCGAGTCGGGGGCGAAAATCCCGGAGCACCCGGTCGTGTTTTTCAAGAACCTCGCCTCGCTCCAGCATCCCGGCGATCCCATCCAGCTCCCCACGCACCTCGCCACCGGCGAGGCGGACTACGAGTGCGAGCTGGCGGTCGTGATCGGCAAGAATTGCAAGAATGTCCCGCGCGCCCGCGCGCTGGACTACGTCCTGGGTTACACCTGTGGCAACGACGTTTCGGCACGCGACTGGCAGCGCCAGTGGGGCGGCGGCCAGTGGTGTCGCGGTAAGTCGTTCGACACCTTCGCCCCGCTGGGACCGCGCCTGGTGACCGCGGATGAGATCCGCAACCCGAACGCCCTGCAGATTTCCACGCGCATCAACGGCGAGGTGCTGCAGGACTGGAACACCAACGACATGATCTTCGACGTGCCCACGCTGATCGAGTTTCTGAGCGGCAGCACGACGCTGCCCGCCGGCACGGTGATCTTCACCGGCACGCCGCACGGCGTGGGCATGGCACGCACACCGCCCCGCTGGCTGCGCGCCGGCGACACGGTGACGGTTGCGATTGAAAAAATCGGCGAGCTGACGAATCCTGTCATGCTGGAAGGCGCGTGAGCCGGTGGGTGCGAATGCCCTCTCCCGCCCTCACCGCCCCATGACCGTCGCCTCTTCCGATCTCTCCCAACTGGCCGGCCGCCTGACGGGAGAATTGCACACCGACCGCACCATGCGGGCGCTCTATGCAACGGACGCATCCGAGTATCAGGAAAAGCCGCTGGCCGTCGCCCTGCCGCGCTCCGAGGCCGACGTGCGCGAGCTGGTGACGTTTGCGGCCCGGCACCATGTCGGGCTCATCCCGCGCACGGCTGGGACGTCGCTCGCCGGACAGGTCGTGGGCAGTGGCATCGTGGTGGACCTCGGCCGGCACCTAAACCAGGTCATCACGTTCGACGCCGCCGCGCGTTGCGTCCGGGTCCGGCCGGGCGTGGTGCGCAACGAGCTCAACCTTTTCCTGCGGCCGCACGGTGTCTTCTTTCCGCCCGAGACCGCCACGGCCAATCGCGCCATGATCGGTGGCATGATCGGCAACAATTCATGCGGGGCCAATTCCATCGTCTATGGCACCACCCGCGAGCACCTGGTGTCGGCGCGCGGCTTTCTGAGCGATGGCACGGAGGTGACCTTCGGCCCGCTCACGCCGGAGGAATTCGCGGCCAAGTGCGCCGGACCCGCCACGCTGGAGACAAAGATTTACCGCACCATCCGCGACCTGCTCGGCGACGGGAAGAACCGCCAGCTCATCCGCGACAACTATCCCAAGCCCACGGTCACCCGTCGCAACACCGGCTATGCGCTCGATCGGCTGATGGAGTGCAGCGTGTTCAACCCGGCGTCGGATCAGCCGTTCAACCTCTGCCGTCTGCTCGCCGGTTCCGAGGGCACGCTGTTCCTAGGCGTGGAGTTTGAGCTGAATGTCGAGCCGCTGCCGCCGCCGGGGGCGCTGCTGTGCGCGCATTTTCCGACCGTCCAGGATGCCCTCAAGGCCACGCTCATCGCCATGCGCCACCGTCCGCACGGCTGCGAGCTGATTGACCGTGCGTTGCTCGACGGCACGAGGGGGCATCCCGAGCACGAGCGCAACCGCTTCTTCCTGCAGGGCGACCCCGGCGCGGTGCTCGCCGTCGAGATCCGCCGCGAGACGCGCGCCGCCATCGAGGCGGAGATGGCCGCGCTCGAGCGCGAGCTGCGCGCGGCCGGCCTGGGCTATGCGTTCCCGGTCCTGTGGGGCGACGACAGCGAGCGCGTGTGGGCGCTCCGCCGCGCCGGCCAGGGGCTGACCAATAACGTGCGTGGCGATGCCAAGCCGCGTGAGAACGTCGAGGACACGGCGGTCGCGGTCGAGGACCTGCCCGCCTACATCGCGGAGTTCGACGCGCTCATGCGCGGTAAATACGGGGTGAGCTGCACCTACTATGCGCACGCAGGCGCGGGCGAGCTGCACACCCGCCCGCTGTTCAACCTGAAAACCCCGGAGGGGGTGCGGATGTTCCGTGCCATCGCGACCGACGTCGCCGTGCTCGTTAAAAAATATCGCGGCTCGCTCAGCGGCGAGCACGGCGACGGCCGCCTGCGCGGCGAGTTCATCCGTTTCATGGTCGGTGACGCGTGTTACGCCATGATGCGCCGCGTGAAGGAGACCTTCGACCCGCACGGCATCCTCAACCCCGGCAAGATCATTGACACTCCGCCGATGGACACGTCGCTTCGCTACGGCTCCGGCCCGCCAACACCGGACTACCGGACGATCTTCGATTTTTCCGCCACGGAAGGCGTGCTGCGCGCGACCGAGAAATGCTCCGGGGCCGGCGAGTGTCTCAAGACGCACCGGATGGGCGGCACGATGTGCCCGAGCTACATGGCGACGCGCAACGAGGCCGACAGCACGCGTGGCCGCGCCAACCTCCTGCGTCAGGTCCTCACCAACCCGCGCGACGTGGCCAACCCGTGGGACAGCGCCGAGGTCGCGGGCGTGATGGATCTCTGCCTCTCCTGCAAAGGCTGCAAGACCGAGTGCCCCTCGAGCGTGGATCTGGCCCGCCTCAAGGCCGAGTGGCAGCAGCACTGGCTCGACACCCATGGGGTGCCCTTTCGCACGCGTCTCATCGCCAGCTTCGCCCAGTCCATGCAGTGGGCCGCAAAGGCACCGCGACTCTACAATGCCTTTGCCACGCACCCCATTACCAGTGGCCTGATGAAGCGCTTGGCGGGTTTTGCATCCGGGCGCAGCCTGCCCACGCTGCATGTCACGACGCTGGCCGCCTGGCATGCGCAACATGCGAACCGTGTCGGGTTCGGTGGCGTGGCCGGTCGGGCCGGGCAGGTTGCGGGATCAACCAACCCGTTTCCCCATGGCCGGGTTTATCTCTTTTGCGACGAGTTCACGGACACCCTCGACGCGGCCATCGGCATCAAGGCGGTGGAGCTCCTCAACCGTCTGGGCTATGAGGTTGTCATTCCGCGGCATGTCGAGAGCGGCCGCGCGCACCTGTCGAAGGGCCTCGTGCGCGCTGCGCAGGCGCTGGCCATTCGCAACGTGGAACTGCTCAAGGATGTCATCACCTCCGGGGCGCCGCTCATCGGCATCGAACCCTCGGCCATACTGGGGTTTCGCGACGAATACCCCGACCTCGTGCCGGCACCGCTCAGGGCGGCCGCACGCACACTGGCGTCAAACTGCCTGCTCATTGACGAATTCATCGCGCGGGAGGCCGATGCCGGACGCATCCAAGGCGAAGCATTCCGGGCTGCCGGGCGCACGATCAAGCTCCACGGCCACTGTCACCAGAAGGCGCTGGCGTCGCTCGCCCCGACGGTAAAAATGCTGGAGCTCCCCGCCGGCCAAAAAGTTTCGCTGATTTCCTGCGGCTGCTGTGGCATGGCTGGCTCGTTCGGGTATGAGGCGGAGCATTTCGACCTCTCGCAGCAGATCGGTGAACTCGTGCTCTTCCCGGCGGTGCGCTCCGCCGCGCCGGAGACCATCCTGGCGGCCGCCGGGACCAGCTGCCGCCACCAAATCAAGGACGGCACCGGCCGTCTCGCCTTGCACCCGGTGGAAATCCTGCACGCGCTTTTGCCCGCATGACGCCCCGCGATCTGCCCATTTACGAACTCGAGTCCGCCGTCGTCGCCGCCGTGCGCGGGGCCGGGCGGCTGATCGTGCAGGCACCGACGGGCTCGGGCAAGTCCACGCAAATTCCCCAGATGCTCTGGCGGCACGGCCTGCTGGGCGAAAAAGGCGAGGTGGTCGTGCTTCAGCCGCGCCGGCTGGCCGCACGGATGTTGGCGAAACGGGTGGCGGAGGAGGCGGGCACGGCCCTCGGCGAGGGCGTGGGCTACCAGATCCGGCTCGAGTCCCGGGTGAGCGAGCGCACGCGCATCCGTTTCGTGACCGAAGGCATCCTGCTGCGGCAGATGTCCTTCGACGCAACGCTGCGCGGCATCAGCGCGATCGTATTTGATGAATTTCACGAGCGGCATCTGTATGGCGACATCTCGCTGGCGCGCGCGTTGCAGATTCAGCAGACCATCCGGCCCGACCTGAAGCTCATCGTAATGTCGGCGACGCTCGACGCGGGCCTGCTCAAAAGCTACCTGTCGCCGTGCGAGGTGCTCGTGTCGCAGGGTCGGAGTTTTCCCGTGCGCGTGGAGTATCTCGCGAAGCGGGCCGATTTCGAGGCGGAGCCGATGTGGGAAGTGGCGGCTCGCGAGTGCCAGCGCGTGGCGGTGGCAACGGGCGGCGATTTTCTGGTCTTCATGCCGGGTGCGTATGAGATCAGCCGCACGGTGTCGGCGATCCAGAACGCGCGCGGGCTGCGCGACTTCGTGACGTTTCCGCTGCATGGCGAGCTGCCGCCCGAGGCGCAGGACCGGGCGGTGGCGCGCTACGAGGCCCGGAAGATCATCGTCTCGACCAATGTCGCGGAGACCTCGCTCACGATTGATGGCGTGACGGCGGTGGTGGATTGCGGTCTGGCCCGCATCGCGCGCTTCGACCCGCACCGGGGCATCAACACGCTGCTGGTCGAAAAAATCTCCGCCGCCAGCGCCGACCAGCGGGCGGGCCGGGCCGGCCGTACGGCCCCGGGCATCTGCGTGCGCCTCTGGACGGAGCGCGAGCACGAGCAGCGCGCCCCGCAGGAGCTGCCCGAGGTGAAACGCCTCGACCTCGCCGAGGTCGTGCTGACGCTCAAAGCCAGCGGGATTGATGACATCGCCCGCTTCCCGTGGCTGGAAAAACCCGATGCGGTCGGCCTGGTGCGGGCGGAGACGCTGCTCACCGATCTGGGTGCCTTGCGGGTGGGCGGGGTGCCCTCACCCCGTAACTCGGAAATGCCGGGTGAGGGCACCCGGCCCACATCCACCATTGCCACCATCACCGAGCTGGGGCGAAAGATGCTCCGGTTCCCCGTGCACCCCCGCTACGCCCGGATGCTGCTGGCCGCACAGGAGCGCGGCTGCGTGCGGGCCGTCGCGCTCATGGCCGCGCTCACCCAGGGGCGGAATTTTCTCCTGCGCGGTGTGACGAAGGAAGTGGAGCGCGCGCGCGAAGACACGCTGGGCGAGGAGCATGAGAGCGATTTCTTCCTGCTCATGCGGGCGTGGCGTTACGCGGACAAGGCGAACTATGCGATGGAGGCCTGTCGCCGGATGGGCATCCACGCGCAGGGCGCGCGGCAGGCCGGGCCGCTGTTTGAGCAATTTCTGGCCATTGCGGGGAAAGAGGGTCTCGACGTGAGCGAGCAGCGGGCCGACGGGTCGGCCATTAGGAAATGCGTGCTGGCGGGTTTTTCCGACCAGCTCGCCCGCCGGCTCGACGCCGGCACGTTGCGCTGTGAAATCATTCACGGCCGGAAGGGCGTGCTGGCGCGGGAGAGCGGCATACAGCAGGCGAAATTGCTGGTCGCGGGCGAAATCAGCGAGATCGGACGCGGTGACGGCGAGATGAATACGCTGCTTTCACTGGCCACGGCCGTGGAGGAACCATGGCTGAAGGAGCTGTTCCCCGACGACTACCGGGAAACCCGCGCGGTGACCTACGACGAGCAGCAGCGGCGCGTGGTCACGCGCCGCGAGCGGCGCTTCCGCGACCTGGTGCTGGAGGCGAAGGCCAGCAGCGACGAGGCACCGCTCGATGAGGCCGCGCGCCTGCTGACCAAGGAAGTGCTGGCCGGCCGGCTGAAGCTCGAGGCCTGGGACGATACAGTTGAGCAGTGGATTCTGCGGGTGAACCGTCTCGCAGAGTGGTTTCCCGAGCTGGAGGTCAACCCGATCACCGACGCCGACCGGGCGACGCTGATCGAGCAGGTCTGCTATGGTGAACTCGGTTATCGCGACATCAAGGACAAGCCGGTCATGCCGGTGCTCAAGGACTGGCTGACGGCGGAGCAGTTTGCCGTGCTCGACGACTATTTGCCCGAGCGGCTGACGATGGGCAACGGCCGCAAATCACGGCTCACCTACCACAAGGACGGCCCGCCGATCCTGAGTGCGCGCATTCAGGAGCTGTATGGCATCGAGGGGAAATTTGCGGTCGGCCACGGGCGCGTGCCGGTGAAATTCGAGGTTCTCGCGCCCAACCAGCGTCCGATCCAAGTGACGGACGACCTGACAAATTTCTGGCGCGAGCAATATCCGAAAATCAAGACGGAGCTCTCGCGGCGTTACCCGAGGCACGAGTGGCGGTGAATGACAACGAGAGGAAAGACGGCTCATCAAGGAAACCGTGTCCGGATGATTAACAAACGGGCTTGCAAATTGCTTAAAACACTGTTTCACGGCTGGCATGAAACACCCGAGTCACCGCGTCAGTCTAATCGGGGTGCTGGGTTTCGTTGCCATCGTGATCGCGGTGTGGATCATGACGGGAAGGAAACAGGAACAGGTTGGTAGACTGGGGTCGCCGGTGGATGGCACGCCGCTGGCCGCTGTTTCCGATCCAACCATACCGCCCTCGGAGGCGGCCGGGATGTCAGTGTCGGTTCGCGAACTGGTTGATAGGATCCAGCGTGTGCTCAACTCTCCGGAAACCAAATTGTCCCAAGATGAACTGAGGCAAATTATGTCCCTGCCGGAGGACGACCCAAGGAAAAAGGCCTATCGTTCGGAGGGAGTAATCCGTGCAATGGCAACGCGCAATCCCGAACGTTACGCCAGTCTTTTTACGCAACTCGGCCTGAACGCCGATGAAATCCAAATGCTGACGAAGCTTCAGATCGGCCGTGACTTGATGCTCCGTGAGCATCTTATGCCCTATACGAGGGAGACTGCGGTGCGGGTGACTGTAAAATTAGAGAGCGCGGGGCCCTTTGACCCGGCCAGCTTTACTTCAATGGGAAGCGCAGCGGATCCCGTTGTGGCGGCCCGCTTAGATGCGGAGGCATCCGGCCCGATTGAGGCAGAAATCAAGCGGATGCTCGGCGACGAAAAATTTACGATTTATGATAACTACATGCAGGCCCTGCCGGTGATCTCCAGCTTGGAAGACTTTCAGCATCGTCTGAACGATGCGAATCTCCCGATCTTGAGCGACGCGCAGTCGGCACATTTGCTGGCGGCACTGATGACGGACTACACCCCGACCTATAACGGCTTCACGAACCTGATCACCGCCAACGTGCTGCAAGCCGGGCAAGCGGTGCTTGAGCCGGCTCAGTTGGAAGTATTGCAGCACATCGCCAATGGAAACCAGGAGATGCAGGATGCTATCGTTGCGGCGCTGAAGGCCAAGAAGCGGTAGGCCGCCGGCAAATGACCGGTTTCACTCCTCCGATTTGACCCGCTGGCCGAAGGCGAAAGGAGGGCGCGAGGCATCAATGGGAACCTCGGTCAGGAGCTGGTCGAGCGACTTTTTGAAAAACGCGCCCTGGCTGACGTGGGCCAGCGTGTCATCGTAAAGCTGGAGGAGCGGATCAAGGACGACCAGCACGGGGCTGGAGGTGTCGTCTCCCAGATCGTCATCGAGCCGTTTGAACTCGCCGAGGGTGATGCGCCCCAGCGGCCGGGCCGGTTGGTAAAGAAAGTCGGCCGCACCGTCGCCGGCCGAGGGCGGGACCGGCGTGACGAGGCCCATCTGCACGAGGCGGTTGAGGCACTCGTTGAGGATTTGCGCGGGCACCTTGATCATGCTGCTGAGCTGGGCGGCGTTGCAGGGCGGCAGGCAGGCCTGAAAGCGGCGCGCGATGGTCAGCAGCACAAGCAGCGAGAGCCGCTCGCGCAGCGATTCGGACAGGCCGCTCCAGACGGCGCGGCTGTTGCGAAAATGGACGTTCTGCGCCGCATAGCTGAGCTGGCCGCCCACCAGGATGAAGAGCCAGAAGACATAGAGGCCGGCCATGAGCACCGGCAGCAGGCCGAGCGAGCCGTAGAGGGTCGTCTGCATGGCGACGCGCTGGACGTAAAGAAACGCGAGCAGGTTGTTGAGCACCAGCAGCGCCGCGACCACCGCCGCGCCGAGGAACGCCGCGCCCCAGCGGACCTTGGTGTTGGGGATGAAGCGGTAGAACAGCGTGAGCAGCGCCAGCAGCACGACGACCGAGGCGGACGGCAGGAGGAGGCGCAGAAAGTTCAGGGTGGCGGGGCCAAGGTCGAGCCGGGTGGCGAGGGCATTGAAAAATGCGCCGGCCGAAATGCCGGTGACCGCGGCAAAGAACAGCACCGCACCCAGCGTGAGCACAGTCCAGTACAGCACAATGCGCCGCAGGAGCGAGCGCCCGCGCCGCACCCCCCAGATTTCGTTGAACGCGTTCTCCACCGAGCTGAAAAGCTGGAGCACGATGACGATGAGGGTGAGCGCGCCGAGCACGCCGGCGGCGCCGCTGCGCGAGCCGGCGACAAAACCGCTGATGAGCTGGGCCAGCTCCGGCTTGGCCGCCGGCGGCGGAGAGGCGACTGCGGGGTTGGCCGGCTGGCCAGCGGGGGGGAGCCGGTCGTATTGGCCGAGCTGAGGCACAATCCGGTGCATGAGCTTGTCGAGCGCGGCCTCCGCCCGGCCAGGATCACCCTGCACGACGAAGCCGGCGATGAGCACGGTGATGACGACGAGGGGTCCGAGGCCGAGCAGCGAGCTGAAGCTGAGCGCGGCGGCTCGGCTGGTGGCCTTGTTCTCGTGCAGGCCGGTGAGGGTGAGGGTGGCCACCCGCAGCGCCGAATAGAGCAGCCCGCGCGGCGTACGGTCGTGCAAATGCTCCTGCCGCCAGATCTCGCGCTGGAAAAAATGCGTGATTTTTTTCCAGCTGGAGGCGGCGCGGGACATGGCGACGCGCGCGGCCTTCAGCTATTGAGGACGAACCACGCGAAGCCCGCCATGCCGCCCACGCCGGCCAGCGCCGCGAGGCCCACCCCGAGGTAGCTCAGGCAGATCGTGCAAAAATACAGGCCGACCGAACCGATGGCGAGCGCCGCCAGCGGCAGCGTTTGTCCATTGGTCCAGAGCACGAAGCCAATCAGACCCAACCCCAGCATTGCCCGGAAACGCAGCAACGGATAAAAACTGACCGCGCCCAGGGCGAGCAGCAGCGCCAGGCCAAGGTCAACCACCCCAAGCAGGGCAAAGGGCTCCAGTTGCACCAGGCCCAGGAGGTCGAGCCCGGTGAGCCTGTCCAGGGACGGCGCGCAGAGCGCGACGGCACTGAGGAGCAGGGTGAGCAAGGCGGACCAGAGGCCGATCTTGGCGGCACGGCCTTGGGCGACGGCGAGCGACTGCTTGCCCTTGGTGTCCGAAGTGAGCCCTTCCGCGGCGGCCAGCATCTCATCCACGGTGATCGGCGGGGTGGAGTCGGTTTGCTCGTTGAGCGTCCTCACCTCCTTGGTGCCAAGCCGGAGCTTTTTCTTTTCCGGAAGCACCAGCGCCATCAGCTCGGCGTTGGTGCCAAACTCGACCCACTGCTCGGCGGTGGCGTCATAGAAGAGCGTGGCGGCGCTAATCTGGCCGCTGTCGGCCAGCGAGACGAGTTGTTCGGCGTTGAACGGGCCACGGGCTTCGTTCTCCGTCGCGGCACGGATGTAAAATTCCTGCGGCGTGGACATTATCGG
>JBAXLL010000020.1:0-13330 GCA_037134835.1 Verrucomicrobiota bacterium | reverse complement strand
GATCAAGGGAGCGAATCTCGTGCTGCGCGTCTTTGCACAACTCGGAGAACCGGTGGTGAGGGAGGTCGGCGAGCCAGAGGTCCGTCCTGGGGAGGAGCTGGTCGACACGGCGTACTCGACGGTCAGCACCGGCACGCCGGTCATGGGGCGCGGAGTTTCATGCCGGAAGAGGGCGCCGCAGGCGTCGAGGTCGCCAAAGACTACCTGCGTCATCCGGTCGTGGAGCCTGGCGGTCAGCAGCGGGCCCTGCGTCGCGGGCAGCGCGTAACCCGAATCAAACGCGATGGTGTAGGCGATGACGCGTTCGATGCGCCGGACGGCGGCCAGACCGCAGATGTGCGCGATGTCGGTGGCCTTGGACGACCACGGGGAAATCGTGCCGGGGCGAGGCGCGACAAACTGAACGAGGCCGCTGATTGGTTCGGCGACGCGGCTGGGGCCGTAGGTGAGCAGTTTTTCGAGGACACCCCGTTCGGCGGCGGACAGCGTGCCGCCGCCCAGGTCAACCACATGGACAAACTCGGCGCTGATCGCGACGGCCGGGAGGCCGGCGGCGGCGACCTCTTGGAGGAGCTTCGAGAGGCGGAAGGAGGAAAGCGCCGGTGAACCGCGGAGAATCAGCATGGTGGAGGGAAGGGAAGATTTTGGGACATTGCCGCCGGGGTCAAGGGGAGGAAAACGCGCCGGCGGTTTGCACTTTTGGAGAAAGCCGTTGACCATTCGCGCCTGCTCGCCGGAATGGGCGGCTTCCACCACCCGTGAGGATCACCTTCCACCTGAAGCCCAAGCATAATCCTACCGACCGGCAGGGCGGGGTGGCGGGGCGCAGCGGACTGTCACCATGAGCGACAAACTGACCCACGAGTGCGGTATCGCCCTTATCCGGCTGAAAAAACCGCTGGCCCACTACCAGGAAAAATACGGCACGCCGCTGTGGGGCTTTTACCGTCTTTTCCTCCTGATGGAGAAGCAGCACAACCGCGGGCAGGACGGGGCGGGCGTCGCCTGTGTCAAACTCGACCCGCCCGCCGGCGAGCCGTTCATGTTCCGCGAACGCTGTGTCAAGGCCGACCCGCTTGGGAAAATTTTCAAGGCCACGCACGAGCAATACAACGCCCTCGTCCATAGCGGCGAGATCCACCCGGAGTTTCCCGCGACGGTGAAGCGGCATTTCGACTTCGGGGGCGAACTGCTCATGGGCCACCTGCGCTATGGCACCAGCGGCGGCTACAACCTCTCCTCGTGCCACCCGTATTTCCGGCGCAGCCCCTGGCCGACGCGCAACCTCGCCCTCTGCGGCAACTTCAACATGACCAACACGGCGGAGCTGAATGCCAGCCTCGTCGCGATGGGCCAGCATCCGATCTTTGCCACCGACACGCAGGCGCTGCTGGAAAAAATCGGCTTCTTCCTCGATGAGGAGCACGAGGATCTCTACCGGGCGCTGCGCGACCGCGGTCTCGCCGGCGACCAGATTTCCCGGCAGATCAGCGACGAGCTCGACCTGGCCCGCGTGCTCACCCGCGCCGCGCAGAAGTGGGACGGCGGCTTCACGCTCTGCGGCCTCGTGGGCAACGGCGACGCCTTCGTCGCGCGCGACCCGTCGGGCATCCGCCCCTGCTGGTTTTTTGAGAATGACGAGGTCATCGCCTTCGCCTCGGAACGTGCGCCGCTGATGACGGTTTTCGACCTGGCCGTCGAGGACGTGGCGGAACTCGCCCCCGGCCATGTTGCCGTCCTCAAGAAAAACGGCACCATGACCACCGCGCCGTTCACCGCCCCGCTGCCGCGCGCGTCGTGCTCGTTTGAGCGCATCTATTTCTCCCGCGGCAACGATGTGGACATCTACCGCGAGCGGCAGGCGCTCGGCGGCGGGCTGGCCGCGCAGGTGATTGCGTCCGTCGGGCACGACTGGGCCAACACCGTCTTCAGCTACATCCCCAACACCGCCGAGGTCGCCTTCTACGGCCTCATGTCCGCGCTGCGCACGCGCCGTCGCGACGAGGTGAAGGCCGCGCTGCTGCAGGCCGCCAGGGAAAACCGGATCACCGAGGCGCTCCTCGACGACCTCATTCTCCGCAACTGGCCGCGCGGGGAGAAGGTGGTTTCCAAGGACATCAAGCTCCGCACGTTCATCGGGCAGGAGTCGGTCCGCAACCAGCTCGCGTCGCATGTCTATGACATCACCTACGGTTCGGTGAAGGCGGGGACGGACAATCTCGTGTGCGTGGACGACTCGATTGTGCGCGGCACCACGCTCCGCAAGTCCATTCTCCGCATCCTCGCCCGGCTGGAGCCAAAAAAAATCGTCATCGTCTCGACCGCGCCGCAGATCCGCTATCCCGACTGCTATGGGATCGACATGGCGGAGCTGGGAAAATTTATCGCGTTTGAGGCGGCCATTGAGCTGCTCAAGGAGCGCGGCCAGCACGACCTGCTGGCGGAGACCTACCAGCTGTGCCGCGAGGCCGCCCAGCGCGGCGACCCGGTCAACCACGTCCGCAAAATCTACGAGCCGTTCACCCCCGAGGAGATTTCGGCGCGCATCGCGCGGTTCGTCCGGCCCAAGGGCATCGCGTGGGCCGGCGACATCGAAATCATCTTCCAGACCATCGAAAACCTGCACGCCGCCGTGCCGGGCCACCCGGGCGACTGGTATTTTACCGGCAAGTATCCCACGCCCGGCGGCTACCGCGTGGTGAATCAGGCGTTCGTGAATTACTACGAGAAGCACGAGGGCCGGCCTTACTGATCGACATGGCGCTGAACTACGAGTCCTCCGGCGTCCGCTATGACCAGCTCGACGCGTTCAAGCGCGCCTGCCAGCAGGCCGCGCGCGGGACGGCGGGCGCGCTGGCGGCGCATGGCTACGCCGAGCCGGCCACGACGCGCGGCGAGAGCGCCTATCTCATCGAGGCGGCCGATCATTTCCTCGCGCACGTCGAGGAAGGTCTTGGCACCAAGAACCTGGTGGCCGACGCGGTCTATGCCGCCACGGGGAGATGTTTCTACCGGGAGGTCGCCATTGATACCGTCGCCACCATCGTGAACGACCTTGCCACCTGCGGCGCGCTGCCCATTTCCGTGGCGATGCATGCGGCGGTGGGCGACTCCGGCTGGTTTGCCGACGCCACGCGCATGAACGCGCTGGTCGCCGGCTGGGCCGATGGCTGCCGCCTCGCCGGCGCGGTGTGGGGCGGCGGCGAGACCCCCACGCTGCGCGGCATCATCCAGCCGGACACCATCGTGCTCGCCGGCTCGGCCGTCGGAAAAATCTCACCGAAAGCTCTCCGCATCACCGGTGAGGTGAACGACGGCGACGCCATCATCTTCCTCGCCAGCTCCGGGGTGCAGACCAACGGCCTCAGCCTCTGCCGGCTCATCGCCGAAAAATTGCCCCAGGGCTACCAGACACCGCTGGGCCGCGGCGATGCGCGCACCTATGGCGAGGCGCTGCTCGCGCCCTCGGTGATCTATGTCGCGTTTGTGCGCGAGTGCCAGCGGCGTGGAATAAAATTAAACTACGCCGCGCACGTCACCGGCCATGGCTGGCGGAAGCTCATGCGGCTCGACGAGCCGTTCGTCTATGAGATCACGGCCCCGCGTCCGCCCGGCGCGCTGTTCGATTTTCTCGCTGCCGCCGGCCCGATTGACCGGCGTGAGATGTATGCGACGTTCAACCAGGGCGTCGGGTTCGCCGCCTATGTCGCGCCCGAACTCACCGCCGCCACACTCGCTGCGGCGAAGGCGGGCGGCCATGACGCATGGCTCGCGGGCCGCGTAAAAAAAGACGGCTCGCGCAAGGCCGTCACCATCCCCTCGCTGGGTCTCACCTTCGAGGGCGACACGTTGCAGGTGCGGTGAAGCCGGGCGGCCTGATGGCTGTCAGCCGTGGAGCGGTCGGGCTGGCCGGGCTACGATGCCTGCCTTGGGAAAGGCCGCACCGGGTCGGCGGCCCCGTGCGGCATCAGTCAGTTTGCCACATGCGCGAAAATATTCTCTAAGGAATCCGCCCCGCGCCCGTCATGGTGTGTGAAAGGTCAGTGGCCACCGGCCCCAAATGAAACCACCTGATTCCCATGCAACCACCGCCGACACTCTTGCCGGGGCGTTCGCGCGCCACCATGCGCCGCTCCTCCGTTACGCCGCCCGCCTCACCGGCGATGCCCACCGCGCGCAGGACATTGTCCAGGACACGTTCGTCAAGCTCATGGCCCAGCCGCCCGGCGCGGTGGACGGCCATCTCGCCGAGTGGCTCTTCACGGTCTGCCGGCACCGCGCGGTGGACGTGCTGCGCAAGGAGGGCCGCATGAAAAGCCTCGACACCCTCCCGGCCGCCGCGCTGCCCGTCGCCGCCGAGCCTGCGCCGGCTGTCACGCTGGAACGCGCCGAGACGCACGCTGCGCTCCTCCGTCTCCTCGGCGGTCTCCCGCCCAATCAGCAGGAGGTCGTCCGCCTGAAATTTCAAAATGGTTTCAGTTACGAGGAGATCAGCCGCATCACCGCGCTCTCGGTTTCCAATGTCGGCTTCCTCCTCCACACCGCGCTCCGCCGCCTGCGCGCGGACTTCACCGCCCTGCGGCCCTGAGTTTTTCCACTCACCACGATTGCAACCGCCTTCGCCCGCACTTTTCCAACCCATCGGAGACCCAACGCCATGAATCACGCCAACGAAAAACTTTCCCCCGACGATCCCCGCCTGACCGCCTTCGCCCTCGGCGAGCTCACCGGCGAAGAGCATGCCGCTGTCGCCGCCGCCTTGGCCGCCGACCCCGCGCTCGCCGCCGAGGTCGGGAAGCTGCGCGCCTTCGCGGCCGAGGTGAAAACCACGCTCGCCGCCGAGCCGGCCCCGACGGTCGCCCCGCCCGTCGCAAACGCCGCCGCGCCCCTGGCCCGCGCTGCCATCGTCCATCCGCAGGAATGGCAGCAGCCCAGCGAAGCCAAGGCCGTCCGCGAGAAGGCCAAGGTCATCCGACTCCCGGCATTCTACTGGATCGCGACCGCCGCTGCCGCGTGCTTTGCAGTGGTGGTGTGGCTGCAAAATCCGCCCGGACAACCTGCCGCCCCGACTATGACCGGCAATTTACCGGCTAAGGATACGATGCTGGCCGCCGGGGAAGAGGCTGTGACCCCGCCCGATACCGCGAAGCAGGTTGCGCCCGTGATGTTGGTTGAAACCCAAACCCGGCCGTCCATCACCCCATCCCGTGCCGCGAATAGTATCGATCCGTTGCGTTACCAGCCGGGTGTCACTTTGGACGTGAGCACGGTCCCTCCTGCCACACCGTTGCCGTCTGACGCTCCCAGTGGGAGCGTAGTCCTCAAGACACAGGAGGCGTCCGCCAGTAATTTCGCACCGTCGCGCCCTGCTCTGGACGCGGTCGCGACCGCGTCCGCGACTGCAGCTTCAAGTTCGTCGATTGCCCCGCCCAGCCCCGGCGCAGCGTCGGGCTCCACCGGGTTGGGACAGACTTTGGATACACGCAGTTTTGCCGTCTCCAGCGGAACCATTTCTACAATTCTGGGTGGCTCCGCTGGTGCGCCGGGCGGTGCGCTTGCCGGGGGTGGTGGGCGTGGCGGTCGTGCAGGTGGGTTCGCCGGCGGGAGCGCTCCGCGTGGTGGTGGCGGTGGCGGCGGTCGCGGCGCAGCCGCGCCCATCGCCATCAACGTTACTCAGCAGCCCACGATTATCAGGGTCGGGGCCGATCCTGATTTTTTTTACCGTTACCCGTCGTTGCCGCTCGACCGGGTCATCGTGCGCCGCCCACCGCCGCCGCCCGCGCCGCGCGAGTCTTCGTCCGGCGAACAATACGCCCGGCTGCGCGACAATGCGTTCACCGACCCCGTGCAGTCGCCGCTCTCCACGTTTTCCATTGATGTGGACACCGCCAGCTACGCCAACCTCCGCAGCTTCCTCACCGGCGGCCGGCTGCCGCCGCCCGACGCGGTGCGCATTGAGGAGCTGGTGAACTATTTCCCCTATCATTACGCGGACGCGAGGCTGGTGGAGAGGGGTGCCGCGCCGGCGGACGGACGTGCCGCTGCCCGCCCCGCTCCTGCCGCGCCGATCACCACTACGATCGAGTCCACGCAGGCCCCTTGGTTGCCCTCGCACCGGCTCGTGCGGGTCGCACTCAAGGCCCGCGATGTGTCCGCCGCCGAGCGCGGGCCGGCGAATTTGGTCTTCCTGATTGACGTGTCCGGCTCGATGGATGCCGCCAACCGCCTCCCGCTCGTGAAGGAGTCGCTGCGCACACTGCTCACGCGGCTGCGTTCCGACGACCGCGTGGCCATCGTGACCTACGCGGCCGGCTCCGGCATCTCGCTGCCCTCGACGCCCGTGGAACGCCGCAACACCATCACCGACGCCATTGACGGCCTGCGCGCCGAGGGCGGCACCAACGGCGGTGCAGGCATCCAGCTCGCCTACCAGGTCGCGCAGGACAATTTTAACAAGGAAGGGGTCAACCGCATCATCCTCTGCACCGATGGCGACTTCAATGTCGGCGTGACCGGCCCCGCGCTGACCAGCATGGTCGAAGATCGCGCCAAGGGCGGCGTGTTTCTGACCGTGCTCGGCTTCGGCCGTGGCAACCTCAAGGACGCAACGCTCGAGTCGCTCGCCGACCACGGCCACGGCAACTATGGCTATATTGACACGCGGCAGGAGGCCGAAAAGCTCTTCGTCGAGCAGCTCGCCGGCACGCTTGTGACCGTGGCGAAGGATGTGAAGCTCCAGGTCGAGTTCAACCCCGCGCGGGTTGCCGCCTGGCGGCTCATCGGCTACGAGGACCGGCTGCTCGCCGCGCAGGATTTCAACAACGACCGGGTAGACGCCGGCGTCATCGGCGCGGGCCATACCGTGACCGCGCTCTACGACATCGTGCCGGTGGGCGCGGAGTACGGCTACCCGGTGCCCCCCGGCACCGACCCGCTGCGTTACACGGAGACGACCGCGCCCGCTCCCCGCATCGATACCACGCGCCCCGTCGTCGGCACGAACAGCCCCGAACTGATGACCGTGAAAATCCGCTACAAGCTGCCGACCGCCGACGTGAGCGAGAAGCTGGAGGTTCCTTTCACGGATGGGGGGACGAAATTTGAGCAGGCAAGCGCCGACCTGCGGTTTGTGGCGGCGGTGGCCGGCTTTGGCATGGTGTTGCGTGAGTCGCCCTATCGCGGTGGCACGACACTGACCGACGTGCTCGCGTGGGCAGAGCGCAGCGTGGGCGAAGACCCTGGTGGTTATCGCGCGGAATTTCTCGACCTCGTCCGCCGCGCCCGCTATCTGCGCCGCGAACCGGCCGGCGTGACGCCGGGGCAAGGCGGGACAGTTGATCCGCTGCGCTATTGAATTGGCAGCATGGCCGGCCTCGGGGTGGAGCATGACGTCCCTGTGGGCTCGACCCACCGGGACTCAGCCACCGGGACGACCTTCTTTTGTGAACGCCTTGGACATGACGACGCTACGGTAGTTGGTGTCCGGCCACGAGACGTGGCCGACGAGACGGTATGAGATTGCTCGGCCCGAGTTCGTGCGTGCTGGCGTGGCGTTTACCGCGCCCGCGTCCGGCCTGCCCCCGATTCACGGAAATTACAGCCAGTTGCTCCAGGTGTTTCTCAATCTCTTCCAGAACGCCATCCACGCGCTCGACGGCCGGCCCGCGCCACGCGTCGAGGTGCGGGCACAGGTTGTCGGGGGCGAGGATGACGCGCGGGTGCTCGTGCTCGCGGTTGCGGACAACGGCACCGGCATCGAGCCCGCGCTGCTCGCCCGCATCTTTGAGCCGTTCATCACGACGAAAGCCACGGGCAACGGTCCGCAGCGCGGGGGCATGGGCCTTGGCCTCGCAATTGTGAAACGGATCGTCGAGGGCCACCGCGGCGCGATTACCGCCACGAGCGAGACGGGGCAGGGCACGACATTCCTTATCCACCTGCCCTGTCTGCGCTGAACGTCTACGATCGCTTTTGTCCTCTCCGTCCTTGCCGCTTAAACATTATCTTGCCCCCCTCGATTCTTCGCACCCATGGCCACCCTCCCTGCCGCCCCCGCGCTGCTCAGACTCAATGGCTCCGCCGCGTTGCATGAGGTCGCACGCGCCTTCGCGCACGTGGCGGATTTCGGCCGTTTCACGACCGGCTTGGAAAACGCGCTCAGCCGCGCCGAGTTTTTTGCCGACACACGCGTGCAGCTCCTCGCCGGTCCGTCGGACACCGCCACATTTCGTGGCGACCGGCTCACGCTCCCGCTCGCCGGGGTGGAGCGGCTGCATGGCGCGCTGCGTGTCGGCGCCGCGAGCTCTGGCGCGGATAACGGCGGGGCGCGGCCGTTTGGTCCGGAAGATTTGCATCTCCTCTCGTCGCTCGCGGCCGTGCTCGCCGCCGCGATGGACCACGCCGTGCAGCACGGTGAGCTCCGCCATAACCTGGAGGTGCTCTCGCGGCTACTCGATCTCGCGCCCGTCGGGCTGGTGGCACTCCACGCCGGCGGCCGACTTGCGCTCGCCAACGCGACGGCCCGGCAATGGCTTGGCGCAGAGAGCGCCGACACGGTGGCGGCCAGGCTTGCGCCGGAAAACCTTGGCGTGGACTGGCGGGCCCAACCCCAGTTTCACCTACGATTGGACGGCAAGTTGATCTACGGCGAAGCGCGTTCGGGCGTGGCGGCGGACAAGGCCGATGACTCTCTAGCCGGCCCGGCGGCGACGGCATTTGTGTTCGTTGATCTTTCCCCCCAGCAGGCGCAACTGATGGACGGTTTGCAACGCGAGCTTTATCGCTGCCGCTGGCTGGGGCTGAAACTTGCCTTCGTCCTCCTCGAGGGGCCGGAGATTGCCGGCGGCCTGCTGCAGCGCCTGCCTGAGCTGCGGGCCCATCTCCAGCCTGGCGAGCTGGCCGGGCCCTACGACGCGCACCGCATCGGCCTCGTCCTGCCCGGCCTCGACCAAGGCGTTGCGCTCGCCCGCTTGCGGGCCCTGGCCATCTGCCTGCCATCGGCCGGTATGCAGGCCGCCGTCGTCCCTGCCGAGGAGGCCAAAGCGGCCGAACGCGTGCTCGCCGTCGCGCTTGCGCAGATGCGTCCGGCGGCCACGGCGCTCCGTCCCGCGCTCCTGCTCCACGACGATTACGGCGCCGTCAACGACATGCTCGCGCTCGTGCTTGGCCGCGGGTTCGAGATCGTAAAAAGCACGCACTATGCGGAGGCTGTCGCGCACCTGCGCGCACGGCCTTTCGACGCGCTCGTGACCGAGGTCGATCTGCGCGAAGGCGGTGGCGGGCTGGAACTCGCGCGGCTCGCGAAGCAGTTGCAGCCGGCACTTCGCCCGATTTTTACGACCGTTGCGCACGACCTCCCGGCCGCGGCCGCCGATCCGCTGCTCGCGGGCCACGGCATCATTCACAAGCCCTTTGATCTCGCCCGGATCGAGGCGGCCTTTGAGTCCCTGCGGTGGGGGTAGGCGGATCGTGGCTGCGCCGCTACCGCAAGTCTGCGGCCCCGCCTTTATGGCGTCATGATTGGTCCTCATCGGATCCGGCGGCACCTTCCGTCTTGCCACCGGCGGCACGGCTCCAAGCATCACGTCATGGCTGTCCTGCCGCTCAGCATCGCAATCATTGCCAGCAATGAGGAGGCGAACTTGCGCCGTTGCCTTGCGGCGGTGCACGGTTGGACGGCGGAGGTTATTGTGGTGGTCAACGACTGCCGCGACGGTACGGTAGCCGTCGCGCGGGAGGCGGGTGCGCTCGTCCACGAGCAGGCTTGGACGGACTATGCGACCCAGAAAAACTCTGCCCTCGATCGCTGCACGCAGCCCTGGGTGCTCGCACTCGATGCTGACGAGGAGGTCTCACGGGAGCTACGCGCGGAATTGGAGCGGTGGCTCGCCGCGCCGCCGGCTGGGGTGGTGGGCGCGGAAATCCCGCGATGCACTAGGTTGTTCGACCGTTGGGTGCGCCATGGTGAATGGTACCCCGACCGCGTATTACGGCTCGTCCGGAATGGCACGGGCCGCTGGGGTGGCGATCCCTACCATACCGCCATCCGGCCCGAGGGCCGTGTTGTGCGCCTGCACGGTGACCTTCTGCACTACGGTTATCCCGACACCCGCAGCTTTGTCGCGCGCATTAACCGGCAGGCCGACTATTTTGCGCGGCACCAGCATGCCACTTCCCTGAAGGCGGCGGCATGGACGGCGGCGGTGCGCGGTGGATGGCGTTTTTTTCGCAGTTATGTCGTGCGGCTGGGGTTTCTCGATGGCTTCGCGGGGCTGTTTGTGGCGGCGACGGTGGGCTATGCCTGTTTCGTGCGTTATTCGCGGCTTTACGAAAAACTCCTGCCGCTCCCGGAGCATCCAGCCAACATCAAGCACATTGGCGACACTTGATTGCATGGCCCTTCGATTTTGGCGGACTTGGCCCAAAGCTTTGGAAAAAATCAGGCTGGACAGGGGCGGGCGTGGTTCGCACGGTGCCAGTCTCACCAACACCAAACTCGTCATACAATGGGTAACATCAAAAAGAAGCGCCGGCTGCAAATGAACAAGCACAAGCGCCGGAAGCGGCTTAAAGCCAACCGGCATAAGAAACGCCTTTGGCAGAAGTAACCCCGCATTGCGGGCCATGCCCCCGGGGGGTATTTAGGGCGTCCAATCTCGAGAGATTGGGCCGTTGGGTGATTTCTGGGCTCTGGGAATAGGCTTGTCTCACGGGCGGGCAGCTGCGAGCCTGTGGCGTAATTTTGCTGCCATCCAAACCACGCAGTCTCCGCCGCCACCCCATTTGTGGCTGATGTCCCATGTTTTTCACCCCCAAGACCAAGTATTTTTTCGCCGACTGTACCGAACATACCTTGTTGCTGGCGCGTACGTCTGCGGCGGTACCACCGTTGGTCGTTGAGGAAGTACGGGAATGTGCGTCCGATGATCCGCCGGCATGGGCCGAAGCCCTGAAGTCATTGCAACCCAAGCGGGCGGGCAATTTTACACAGGCCGTTTGCGGCATCTATCCGGCTCGGCGCGTGGTTCGGCGCGTCACGCTCGAGCCAAAACGTGTGCGTGAGGCCGGTTACCTGAACGAGGTCGCCAGCCAGCAGCTAAGCATCGAACCCGAGCAACATACCCTCATGGTGCTCAACGCGCACGACGGCAAGGAGTATGACATGGCGCAGGCGACGCAAAAGGAAGCTGTGATCTGCGGCCTGCCGACGGAGGACATTGTTTCGACGCAGGACAAATTACTGGCCGGCGGACTATACCCCGACCGGCTGGAATTAGGCACGCTGGCCGTGGTGGGGGCGCTGGCGGACTATCTTAACTTCAACAAAAGCAAGATGCCGGTTCTCGTGCTCGAAATCGCCGCCGACGTCACGCAATCGTTCATCGTTTCGGCGCAAGGACTGGAGGCGACGCGGGCCATTCCGCAGGGTTTGGAGGGCATGATCCCCGTCGTGCAAAAAGAGTTAAACCTGAAGGACGAGGAGTCGGCGCGTAAACTATTCTACTCTAACGCCTTTGATTTCACCGGACTGGCCCCGCTGATGACGAAAAGACTGCTGAAAGACCTGCAGTCCTCCATCGGCTTCTACGAGGTGCAGACGGGCCAGTCCATCGGTCAGGTGATCTGCCCGATGCTGCCGCCCAAGCTGGCGTGGATCGAATCGGCCATCGCTGCCCAGCTAGCCGTACCGGTGCTCAATCCAGACTTGGCCGCCTGGCTCCAGTCCCGCCAGATCACTTTGGCTGAACCCGTGGCCTCCGCATACGGCGTTCGCCACCTCGGACTCTTCGGCCTCATGGCCCAACACACCATCAACCCCACTGCCACCCATGCCACTGCTCCCGAAAAAGCCTCGTGACGCCAAGCAGGCGGCGCAGGCAGCACTGGCCTGGCATCCGAATTTCCGCAACTTCGAGCGATTGCCCGACACGAAGACGGTTCGCACGGCGTTTTTCATTAACATCGTCGCTGTCACGGTCACGCTCATTCTACTGATCGTCAGCTTCATGCGGGAGATGGATGTGCGGGCACTGGTCGCGCAGACTGATGACCTGCAGACCCAGATCACCAAGGATGAACCGGGCAGCAAGCAGACCTTGGAGAGGGCGGGAAAATTTGAGACCGAGGAGAAAAAATTGCGTGAGCTCGCGGAGTTCGTGGGGCCCGGCAAGTTCGTGCTCTCCGACTTCATCCTGCATTTGGGTGAGCAGCTGCCCGGCAAGATTGCGCTGACCCATGTCGAATATCGTCGATCTGAGCTTATCCTGCGCGGCCATGCGCGCGGTGCGCCCGACGAGGCCGCCGGCGAGGCCGACGCCTATATCCGCCAGCTTCGCGCCGATCTTACGTATGGCGTGTTTTTTGAGGATATTTCCGCCAGCAACCAAGGGACCAATCTCACTATGGGCTGGTATGACTTCGACCTGACGCTCAAATTTAAGGATACCCAGACCAAGGAAAATAAAGACAAGGACAAGGAGGCCAAAAAATGAAGCTGACGGGCAAAGACCTTATCGCCATCGGCAAGAAGCAGCCGGTCGGCTTTGTTTGCGGCCTGCTCAGCCTGATGCTGGCCCTCGTGTGGTATTTTCGCTCAGACGTGGTGGACGAGCAGACCAAGCTGCGGGATGAAAAGCAGTCGGAGGCGAAGCGCCTGAAAGCCAACAACGCCAAGGGCCATGATCTTGAGAAGGATCTCGAAGCCTTGGTCGCCGCCAACAAGGAGGCACAGGATCGTGCTGTGCAACCGAAGGACAACACGCTCAACCTCAAGTATTTTTATACGATGGAGCGCGAAGCTGGGGTGAAAGATATCAATACCCGCGGTGTCGGTCTGGTCCTGCCGTCCGCCGCCAAGGGGACTCCGCCCAAGACCGCCTATGTGCCGGATGCCTACTCCATCATCGTGAGTGGGGACTTCCGGCAGACCGTGGATCTGATCCGGCGAATCGAGCGGGGCCCGCGTTTCAGCCGCTTCACCAACGTCGTCCTCGCCAATGTCGCCCAGAGTGTTGAGGCTGCTGCTGAGGCTGGCCCCAAGCTCAACCTGACCGTCAATGTCGAACTGTTGGCGAATCCTCCGCCTACGTTGGGTGCACCCACCGCCAAATGAACTCCCGTTGCCACCCTCTCGCCTTTGCCGCCGGCCTCCTCCTCGCTGTGCCTGCTGCGTTGCCCGCCGCGGATACCGTGCCGGCGGCCGCTCAACGCAAGACGGTGTTGACGCTTGCGCAGTCACTCCTGGCGCCCAAGTCCGCGACCCCGCTGCCGGCCGCCCTCAAGGATCCCTTTAATCCGCCCGGCTTCAAGTCCGGCGAGACCGATCCTGCCG
>JBAXLL010000019.1:0-13515 GCA_037134835.1 Verrucomicrobiota bacterium | reverse complement strand
GGGCCGCCACCTCGTGCCGCTGGCCCGCCTCGAGGCTGGCGAAGACCGGCAGGTCTCGGCAGCCACGCCGGCGATGTAAATCCCGCACTCATACGGCGGGCTACGAGGGCCGGGTAGCCCTGCGCGTGAGCGCAGGGCTCAACACGAATTGGATTCAGCAATCGCCCAAGAGATTCTCCGACGGAACATGATGTGCTGGTTCACATTTCCTGCGCGAAAATGGTCTCACCCCAAATTTCATTTGGTAACGCCGCTCACAGCAGCATGAGCGTGGGTTTTTCGAGAAGGTCGCGGAGGGCGGAGAGAAACTGCGCCCCAGTGGCGCCATCCACCACCCGGTGATCGCCGGAGAGGGTGAGCGTCATTCGCTGGCCGATGGCGAGGGCGTCGCCTTTCACCACGGGCTTTTTGACGGTTGCGCCGACAGCGAGGATACCCGCATTGGGCGGATTGATGATCGCGCAGAAGCGGTCCACGCCCATCATTCCGAGGTTGGTCACGCAGAAGGTGCCGCCGGTGAACTCCTCGGGCTTAAGCTTTTTCTCCTTGGCGCGCTTGGCGAGATCCTTGGTTTCACGGCTGATGGCGACGAGATTTTTCGTGTGCGTGTCGCGGATGACGGGGGTGATGAGGCCGTCCTCAATGGCGACGGCGAAGGAGACATGGACTCCGGGGTGGTGGTGGATGGCGTTGCCCGCCCAGGAGCAGTTCATGGCGGGAACGGCGCGGAGGGCGTCAGCGGCGGCCTTGAGGATGAAGTCGTTGACGGAGAGTTTGTCGGCAGGCGTTGAGGCGGGGGCGCCGGGCTTGGCGGGGGCAGCCTCTTTTTCTAGGGAGGCATTGAGGCGGGCGCGGAGTTCGAGCAGCGGGGCGGCATCAATCTCAATGTCGAGATAGAAGTGAGGGATGGTTGCTTTCGACTCGACCAGACGTCGCGCGATGGTGGCCCGCATGTTCGAGACGGGGACCAGTTTCTCCTCCTGGATAGGTGCGACCGCAGGGAGGCTGACAATGGCGGCCGGCGCGGCGAAATTCGCGGGCGGCGCACGGTGGGTGGCAGCCGGTGCAGTGGCGGGCGATTGGGCGGCGGCCAAGATATCGGCACGGACGATGCGACCGTGGGGGCCGGAGCCGGCGACACTGGCGGGATCAATGCCTTGTTCGGCGGCGAGCTTGCGCGCGAGCGGAGAGATGCGGAGGCGGGTGCCTTCCGCACGGGGGGCGGGAACGGCCGACGGCAGTGGGCGGCCAGCCGAGGGCGCAATGGACGGAGCGGCGGGAGATTTTGAACTTTGGGGCTTGGCGCTTGGAGCCGCAGGCGCGGCCGGAGCCGCCTTGGGCGCCGGAGCGGCGACGGTTTCGCCGGGCTTGCCGATGGCGCAGAGGGCGCTGCCAATGGCGACCTGGCTCCCACCGGGCGCGAAGATTTTCAACAGCGTGCCCTCGAAGAAACTTTCGAGCTCCATCGTGGCCTTGTCGGTCTCGACCTCGGCGAGCATGTCGCCAGATTTGACGGCGTCGCCTTCTTTTTTAAGCCACTTGACCAGCGTGCCCACCGTCATGGTGTCGCTGAGTTTCGGCATATCAATGATGTTGGCCATTGGGTCGGAGGGAAAGTTGGGATGGAAAAATGGAGCCCGCTCAGCCGAGGGCGGCGAGCGCGGCGTTGAGGATGCGCTGGGGATTGGGCAGCTGCTCGGCCTCGACGGGCGGGCTGTAGATCGCGGGGGCGTCCACCGTGGCGAGGCGGTGGATGGGACCGTCGAGCTCGTCGAAGGCCTCGCGCTGGATCATGTAGGCGAGCTGCGAGCCAACGCTGGCGAAAGGTTTTTGCTCCTCGACGATGAGGACGCGGTGGGTTTTCGCCACGGAGGCGAGGACGGTATCGATGTCGAGCGGGCGGATGGTGCGGAGATCCACGACTTCGACGGAGATGTCGTGCTCCTTTTGGAGCAGGTCGGCGGCGGCGAGCGAGTGGAGGACGCAGCGGCCATAGGTGACGATAGTGAGATCCGTGCCGGCGCGCTTCACGTCGGCAAGGCCGAGGGGGATGAGGTGCTCACCTTCGGGAACTTCGCCTTTGTCGCCGTACAGGATGGTGTTTTCGAGGAAGAAAACGGGATCGTTGTCGCGGATAGCAGATTTGAGCAGACCCTTGGCGTCGGCGGGCGTGGCGGGGACGATGACCTTCACCCCGGGGTGGTTGGCGAGGACGTTTTCCGGCGTGTGCGAGTGGGTCGCCCCGACATTGGTGCCGCCATTGGCGGGGCCGCGGATGACGATGGGGCAGTTGATCTGGCCGCCGCTCATGTAACGGACATTGGCAGCATTGTTGAGAATCTGGTCGAAGGCGACGGAATAGAACGACCAAAACATCAGCTCCATTACGGGGCGGATGCCGAGCATGGACGCGCCGACGCCCATGCCGATGAAGCCTGCCTCGCTGATGGGCGTATCCACGATGCGAGCCGGGCCGAATTTTTCAAGCAGGCCCTCTGTGACTTTATAGGCGCCGTGGAACTGGGCGACCTCTTCACCCATGACGACAACATTTGGGTCGCGGGTGAGCTCCTCGGCGAGGGCGTGGCGGATGGCTTCGCGGTAGGTGATCAGTGGCATCGGGTGGCGATTAAAATTTTAAGGCTTCGCGGAATTAATTCAGAAGCCATGGAGCGATGAATCGATTCCTAGTTTATGGCTTCTGAATTCAGTTTAGTCGAAGAAGAGGCGGCCTTGGGATTTGCGTTGGGAGGGATTGTCGGCTTCCCAATAGACATCACTCTGAATGTCGGCGGGGGTGGGGTAAGGGCTGGCTTCGGCGAAATCGGCGGACACGTCAGCCTCGGCGCGCGCTTCGGCATCAAGCTGCTCGATGAGCGCGGGGGAGAGAATGTCTTCGGCAATGAGTGAGCTTTGGAAAACCTGCAGCGGATCCTTCTTGCTGCGATAGTCCTCGATCTCGGCCTTGCTGCGGTAGGTATTGTCCGGGTCGGCCACCGAATGTCCGCGATAGCGGTAGGTGCGGATCTCGACGACCGCAGGCTTTGATTGCTCGCGGGCGGCGCGGAGAAATTTGTCCATGCCGGCACGCACCTCGTAGAGGTCGTGGCCGTCAATGACACCCCACGCCATGCCATAGCCCTCGGCGCGCTTGGGGAGCTCGCCGGCGGAGGAGCGCGCCTGGCTCGTGCCCATCGAGTAGCCGTTGTTCTCGATGACGAAAATGACCGGGAGCGACCAGAGCGCGGCGAGATTGTAGGCCTCGTGCACGGCGCCCTGATTAACCGCTCCGTCGCCCATGAACGCCATCGCCGCGCCTTTGAGTCCCTTGTATTTGATGGCATAGGCGAGGCCGGCCCCGAGGGGAATCTGGCCGCCCACGATGCCGTGGCCGCCCCAGTAATTTTTTTCGGGCGCAAAGTAGTGCATGGAGCCGCCCTTGCCCTTGGAGCAGCCGGTGGCCTTGCCATAAAGCTCTGCCATGAGCGGGTTCAGTTCCATGCCGACGGCGATAGCGTGGCCATGGTCACGGTAGGCGGTGATGACGTGGTCATTTTTCCCCATCAAGGAGCAGCAACCAACGGCCACGGCCTCCTGTCCGATGTAAAGGTGAAGGAAGCCACCGATTTTCTTGGCCTGATAGGCCCGCAAGCTGCGCTCTTCGAAACGGCGGATACGGAGCATCGTGCGGTAAAGCGCGATTTTCGCGTCGGGCGCGAGGCTGGCGTTGACCGGGGCGGAGGCCGCCGGGCTGGCGCGAGATTTTTCCATGGTGGAGGCGGCTGGGTTGCTCACAAAGATGGCACGGTTGAGGATGCGAGGGTGGAGTGTTTCTCCGCCGCCGAGGAAATCAAGAGTTGTTTGCGACCCGGGAGGCGGGCGTGATCTGCTCAAACGTCAGGTGGAGCGGCCGGCCCGGCGAGCAATCGAGGCGCAACGCAACGAAACCTTCGCGGTGGCGGTCGTAGATTGGCCAGAGCGCGGCGCGATCCGTGTCCGGGATGGGCAATGTGGCAATGGCTGCGCGGGAAAAAAAATCAAAACGCCCCTCGGCGATGGCGGGCGGGAGCGTCTCGACAGTCTTTTTCAGGCGAAAGAGGAACAGCAGCCAGTGGGCCGCACCTTCGTAAGCTTTTTCGGCGATCATGGCGAAGAGATGAAAATCTTCCGGCGTGGCCCTGACCCCGGTTTCTTCCAAAGTTTCGCGTGCGGCGCATTCAAAGGGCGATTCGCCGAGTGCGGTTTCCAGTTTGCCGCCGGGCGGGCTCCAGACTCCGAGATTGGGCGGCTTGGCGCGCAGGATGAGAAGGAGTTCGCCACGCGGGTTTTCGATGAAGACGAGCACGGCGGTGCGGTGCGCGAGGGGTGGGGCTGGCGTTAAGGCGAGGGCGGGCATGAGGGCGGGTGGAAATCATCAGGCGCGTCCTTGACGCGGCAAGCCGCAAAGCCAACTTTGTCGTCACTATGAACCTGAGCCTCCCAACCCTCCCTTCTACCATCCGCCAGGTTGCGGTTGGTACGATCACGGCTTTTGCAGCGTTGGCGTTGCATGCGGCCACCAGCGGCGCAGTGACTCCCAACGATCCGAAGCTCACACCCGGTACGGAAGCTGCGCTCCGCCGAGGCGGGCCTGCCGTGGGAGCCAAGGAGGAGCCGGCCCGAGTCGAGGTCGTGGCGGTGCGGTTTGCCGGCATCAACGCTTCGGGCAATTCTGCCCTCACTTGGAACGAGACGGATGTTGAGATCAACGTGCGCTCGTCCGCGGCCAAGGGCGACAGCCGGTTTGTGAACCGCGTGAAAATCACCCTTACGCTGGCGGTTGAGAGCGCGCCGGGCGAATACTCCCACTACCGCGCGAGTGCCGAGGCGGTGACGCTGGAGGTCGGCCGTGCGAACTTTCGCTTCTATCTGCCGCCCGAAGTTGTCCGCCGGGACAAATTGCGTACCGAAGCCAAACTTTACGCGGTGGAAATCACGGCCGATGGACAGACGATGACACCAAGCAAGTTTGCGTCGAATGCGCCCGAGGCGCGGGTCTTCATCAAGGAGGCGGACAAGGAGGCGGCAACGAACAACGGAATCATGCTGCCCCAGTACCTCACACCCTTCGTTTTCGACCCGGGGAAAACCGCCCCTTCCTTTGTGCGCAGGGAGCCGGCGACGGAACAAAAATGATTTTTTTTGAAGTTTCTGCTTGCGGCCTTCCGGCGCATCTGAAATCGAAAGCGTTCCCCTTTATTTACCCATGGCACTTTCCCGAGTTCTTGCTGTTGATACTGGCGCCGGCCACGTGGCGTCTGGCGCCTTTGGCGTTGCCAAAGACGGGCGGTTGACGCTGGATCATTTCGCCCTCACTTCCTTCAATTCCGATGCGACGGCCGATGCTCAGTGGAACCGGGCGGTCGCGCAGGCATTGGGCGCAGCCAAGCGGTCGTCGAAGCTCACCGGAGCGGCCGCCGTGGCGATGCCTGGTCATCTTACGCTGGTAAAATTTGTCAAAACGCCGTCGGTGGAGAAATCCAAACGCGCCAAAATCATCCAGTTCGAAGTTCAGCAAAATATCCCTTACGATCCGCAGGAGGTGGTTTTGGGTTATCATGTGGTTGCGGATGACGGTCTGGACATCGACCTTTTGCTGGCTGCTGCCAAGATAACCGTGGTGGAAGGTCTCTGCACGGCCCTCGTGGGCGCAGGCGTCAAGCCCCAGTGTGTCATTCCCTCGGTTTACGCCCTCTACCGGGCATTCAAATACAATCAGCCGTCGGCTGAAGACAGCGATCTGGTTATCGCCGTCGGTGCGCGTTCGACCCATCTACTGTTCCTCGACAAGGGCCGTTATCTCTCCCGCAGCATCCCGCTGGCCGGCAACAGTGTCACGCAGGCGATCGCCGATGAAATCAAGCAGGACTTTGCCCATGCGGAGGCCCTCAAGGTCCAGGTGCTGAGCGGGCGCAGTGAATTGGCCGAAAATTCTCCGGCCCGCAAGGCGGTGGCCGCAGCCACCCAAAGCTTTGTCACCCAGCTGCACGCCGAAATCACACGTTCCCTGCTGAGCTTCCGCCGTCAGAGCGGGGCTGAACTACCGGCCCGGGTTCATCTTACGGGCGGCGGATCGCTGATTCCCAATCTCCCTGAGACTCTGACAGAAAAGCTCAAGCTGCCGGTCGGACGTTTCGATCCACTCAAGAATGTGGATGTAAGCGCCGGAGCCTCCGAGGCCCGGGAGCGTTCGGCTGTGCTCGCCGATTTGGTCGGGGCGGCCATCATCCGCTCGGAAAACAAGCCGGTGTTGAATTTGTTGCCTCCGTCGCTCGTCGCCGCAGCTGCATTTAGTCGTCAACAACCGTTTTATGTCTTGGCGGCGGCTGCGTTGGTCGTGGCACTAGCCATTCCAACGGTGAGCTTTTACCAAACCGCTCAAGTAGCTGACCAGAAACTGGCTGATATGAAACAGAGCCTGAGTGCGATGGAGAAATATCAGAGCAACATCGAAGCCAATAATAAAAAGCTGAATGACGCCGTCAGCCAAATCGCCGGAATCCGTGACCTAGGTGCCAGCATGGCCAACTGGATTAATTTTCTTACCGACTTGCAAGAGCGTCTGACCAAGGCCAAAGATGTCTGGCTGGACAGTCTCAAGGTGATTCGCATTGATCCCAACGAACCGGGGGCAGCCGCAGTGCCTCCCGCGGCACCCGCCGCGGATGGAACCACTGGTACGCCTGCGTTGGTCCCGGTTTTAAGGCTGGAAATTAGCGGGCGCATGCTGGACAAGACGCATCCTTTGGAAACGGTTACGCCGGAATCTATTACGCGTGTCGGGGAATTATTCAACTCTATTGTCCAGTCGCCATTTGTTCAGTCGAAGAAAAAGGAAAAATTCGACAATACCCAGCCCGGAGTCCTGAAGTTTGAGCTCAGCTTGGACGTCAATCCCAAGAAACCTCTCTAAAAGCCCTTTTCCATGGCCCGATTCAAGTCTCATCCGATTTTTTCCTCATTGCTGGCAATGTGTGGCCTCGCTGCACTTGCCGAGGTCTATTTGCTGGTTCCACTGGATATTCCCTTTAATGTGACCCATGGACGGAGCGAAGCGCTGAAGGCTCTCGAAGACGCCCACGTCAGATATGCAAAGTTGCAAAAGGAGAAGATCACGCCCACGCCCGAAAATCTAAAAGCTATTGAGCATGATCGCGAACAAGCGGAGAAAGCCTTGGCCACGACCCGTGACTACATCAATGGAGTCGGCGGGCTGGCGCAAAAAATGTTTGCTGAGACTGTGCCAAAGGACTCCGTCGATGCATATTTTGCTATCCAGATCTATCAACGGAACCAGAAGGCTAAATTTATGGAGGCGGCGGCCGCTTCTGAAGCCGTTGATGCGTCGGCTGCGTCTGACGAGGAGAAGGACGATGATGCGGCGGGGCAGCGTAAGCCGGAAAAGTTAAAATTTAAGGAAAACGACTCGTTTGGTTTTGGTGCCTACAAACAATCTGGCCCGTCGGATCCTGAAATCATCCGGCAAGTTTTCCGTCAGTCCCAATTGGCCGATTATTTGCTGAGTGCATTGCTGGCTGCCAAGCCGTTGGAATTTATCTCTTTGCTGCGGGAGGCTCCGCTTACCAAGGCGGCCCGTGAAGAGCAGGATAAAACCATCAAGGATGCCAGGGATAAAGGCGAGGTTCCGCCAGTGATGGAGCCTCCTGGCAGTGCCACCCCGGAGGAAGCGGCAGATTATTTCGCAATTGATCCGTTGGTCAGTGCACGTGTTCCTGGGGCAATTGATACAACCGCATTTCAGATCACTTTTATCGGCCGGACAAAGGTCGCGCGTGATTTTCTCAACAAGATGGCCGCCCGGGAGCTTCCGTTGAAGGTGGTAGGATTTTCAGCAGAGGCAGATGAACCGACCCCGCCCCCCCCTGTGAAAACGGTGTATGATGAAGAGGGCAATCCGATTCCACTTAAAGCGAGTGATATGCCCAAGACCGTGGCCCCCGCACTTTACACAAAATACACCATTGTGGTCGAATACGCTGAGCTCGTCACCCCGTCATCCGATCTCCCTGCCTCAAAATAACATGGCCGCAAAATTCTTGGATAAAATCCTTTTTGTTCTATCCGTCTTCTTGGTTGGCGGTGCTTACTGGCTTGTTGATCATCAACAAGAGCAAGCCCGGGAGGTGGTTGACCGGACGCAAGCGCCAACGGTGGTCTCTGCTTACGTGCCGGTAGATGTCAAAGTAGCCTTGGATCCGGCTCAGGAATGGCGCTTACCCCATGCTCAGGATTCTGGCCCGTCTTGGGTTTATGAAGTGTTCACTTCACCCTATCTGCGGATTTACCACGGTGAAATTACGGCGGATCCGCCCATTGCGCTTCCGGGGAAGCCTCCCTTTGGGCTCGCCTACGAAGGAATCAAGCCAGATTTGTTTCGCCTCCAGCTGGTAGGAGTCACCGGTCAAGATGTTATTTTCTGGAATGTCAGAGACAACAAGGTGATTCGCACCCACGAGAGCATGAAACTGCCCGATTTGGGCGTGGAAATCCTTGGCGTCGAAATGAAGCGGGTGGATATGGGCGAACCGGTTACCGGTGGCGGTCGCACCCCTTCAATCATCGTCCCGCGTGCGACCTTGCTCGACACCAAGACGAACACCAAGATTGAGGTTAGCGGTCAGGAAAAGGCGATGGGGGGCGAGCCTTTTGCGATCTTAAAAGTCACGGCCGGTCCCAAAAAGGGTGATCCGAAAAAGAATGTGCTTCCTCCCATGAAAGCGGGAACAACATTTGAAGAAAATGGTGCGACCTATCATGTGGACAGCGTCACAGGCGACCCCACTCCCTCGATTGTTGTCACCAAAATGGTTCCTGGTGAGGCCAACAACACCCAAACGCTGGCGCCCAAGCCGCAGGCTGCGGAGAAAAAGAAATAATCAATTTCGGCCTCCTTACTGTCTTCTTCGCGCCGACACGCAACCCATTGAACTTTCCCCTGACTTCTACCAGTTTACATTTTCTCGCTTCACTTTATTTATTTTGCGATTGCCCTTCCTTCCATCTGCGTTCAATTCCTTTGCTCCTTCCCTCTTAAATTTTCCCTAATGAAAAAGCTCACGCTCCCCCAAACGCTCCCCCTGCTCCCGGTTCTTCCGGCCCTTCTGTTACTGGCTGCCCTGCCTGCTGGGCTGACGGCCGCCACTACTTCCCGGCCAGCACCCAGCGCCAGCAAGACCGATAAGCTCGGTGAGGCGCTCGCGCTTCGGGAGAAGGGCGACCTGCTTGGTGCCAAGAAAGCATTTGAAGAGTTGCTCGCAGCCTCACCTGGCAATGCCGACCTGCAACGTTACCTTGCCGACGTGAACACCAAAATCGCCGCGACCCCCGCCCTCACGGCTAAGGCCAAAGAAACCGAGGACAAGGCTGCAAAGGCGGCCGTGGCAAAAGCCGACAAGGAAAAGAAGGATGCCGAAGTCGCCGAACAAAAGCGTCTGAACACCATTGCCAGTGCCGCGAGCGATGAGGCGAAGGCCAAGGCTGCCGGCGGAGATTTTGTTGGTGCGGCCACGGCTTTTAATGCGGGTATTGCCAAATTGGGCGCGACAGACGCCAGCAAGGGGCTCGTCGCCAGCCTGCAGGCGGTGAAGGCGGATTTGCCGGTCCAAGAAATCGAGTATTTGGCCAAGACCGGGAATTTCAAGCAGGCTGAAGACAATTTCGCCGCCTACAAAAACGCTAATCCCGGCAGTTCAAAAATTAGCATGCTGGCGGCTGATATACAGAACGCCGAACTGCATCCGCCGCTTCCTAGCTTCAATGATGCCAGTGGCAGTTATATTGCAAGTGCCAAGGAGATTGCGGGTTTAGTGGCGAAGGGCCGGGCCCAATACAATGGTGGCGATTACGAAGGAGCCAAGCATACCTTTGACCAAGTTATCGGCAAGGATGGCCTAAACGTTGAGGCCCATTATTTTCGTCAGCAGATTGATCAAAAGTTGATGGTGACCTCCCGAGAAGCGCGGGAAACCACGGCCAACGACATGCTGCTCGCTGTGTCCAGAGGCTGGGAACTGCCTAGTGTTTTGGTGGATAATGGTGAGGAGAAGAAAGCCACTCCCGGTGAAAATAAGGAAATGAAGGCAAAGTTGGATTCCATCAAAATTCCCAGCTTTAAAGTGACGGATCCCAACATAAAGTCACTGGAGGAATTGCTTCAACAGACTCTCATAGACAATGACACCTCGGTTACGGGACCGAAGGGAGTCATTATCATTGTAAAAGAAGATGATAAGAAAAAAGCTCCTTCTTTCAGTCTTACTCTGCTATCACAAGTGACAGCAACAGAACTTTTTGATTATCTCGCTGATAAAATGCATTACGAAGTTGTGGTTAATGCCAAAAATGTAGTGCTTCAGCCCATTGAATCCAACGTCGGAGCAATTGGCATGGAAAGCCAGTACATTGCGATTAGCCAGCCGACGTTAGTTCGCATCAAAAGCGCCGGAGCCTCGGCTTCAGCAGGTGGCGCAGGGGCTGCTTCTTCATCTTCTTCCGAGCCTGCCGATCCGTTCGCCAATCCTAGCAGTGGCGGTGCGGTTGCGTCTGGTGAAGCGGGTGTCATTCAGGGCTTCCTGCAAAGCGCTGGGGTAGGCTTTCCGACGGGAAGTAGCATTACCTTTGACGGACAAGGGATCATTCTGACAAACACGGTAAGAAACTTTGACCGTGCCCGCAATATTCTTGGTCGCTATAATGATGTAAAGCAGGTCAGTATTGAGGCAAAATTCCTGGAAGTAACGCAGGGTGATTTAAATGAAATGGGCATCAACTGGAACGCGGCGCGTTCAAACGGTCGTGCCAGCATCAATACTCCCTACCGCAATCTGAACAGCACTTTTGCGACCGCCGCCGGAACATCCAACGAAGGTGTTCTCGTCGCTGCCGGGACCGTCGATTCGACCGGCACTCCGACCAGCCCCCCGATTACGCTGCCCATCATCAACAATCCTCCGACGTTCCCGGGCGTAGGCGACTTGGGCAATGAAGTCGGTACTGGAATCGGTCAGAATCTCTTGGAGTTGTCGCATGTCATCGGCAGCTTTGACGTCTCCGCCGTGGTGCGCGCACTTGAGCGTAAGACAGGGACTGAATTGCTCAGCTCCCCTTCAGTCACGGTGCTCAGCGGAAATCAGGCAACGATTGCAATCGCGCAGGAGTTGCGCTATCCCCGCTCTTACAGTGACGCTCGTGTTCAGACCGGCGGCGGCGGTGGTGGTGGCGGCGGGGGTGGTGGTAGTGGTGGTGGCTCGGTTGCCATCGCGTCTGGCACTCCCGAGGATTTCGATACGCGTCGCATTGGTGTTGAAATGAAGGTCACCCCGGTGGTGGAGGACGATGACTACAACATCAGCTTGGAGCTCGCTCCGATTGTAACCGAGTTTGAGGGTTTTGTTGAATACGGTGGCCCCAATGTCGCTGCCGTTCAAGGCTCAACCCTTAATGCTCCTTCGGGTTTCTTCCAGCCGGTCTTCTCCATCCGCGAAATCAACACCAAGGTTGAAATTTGGGATGGTGCTACGCTGGTGATGGGTGGACTCACCCGTGAACAGGTCAGAAAGCTCAATGACCGCACGCCCTTGCTGGGCGACATTCCTCTCATTGGCCGCCTCTTCCAATCCAAGGGCGAGGCATCGGAAAAACGCAATCTGATCATTTTCGTCACGGCTAATTTAATGGGTCCGGGCGGCGCACTCAAAAAGCAAAATCTGAGTGGTGTGAAGGCCAACGCTCGGTTTGAGGCGCCCAATGTCACCACCCCTAATGGTTCTGAATCGCGCCGGGCCGGGTCTACCGGTGGTAGCAACAAATAAGAATCACTTTGGCTTAAAAGTGCTTACTGCCGCCACCCTTGCCGGGTGGCGGCTTTTTTTCGGCAATGCGGTCGGATCGCCAATAGATCGGTGGCAATTTTCAAAATCAGTTGCATCGAATGACTGGACGCGACAACACCATTAGAACATGGAAATTATTCCCTATCTCGGGCAAAAGCTCGCGCGTTGGCGCGTCGGGCAGTCCACGTTTCTGGCCCTGCCGGAACGCGGCGCACGGTTGATGAACTGGAGTCTCACACTGGCCGACGGCTCGGTGAGGGATGTGATTTACTGGCCTGAGTTGACTGCACTAGATGACGTGACCAAAATTCGGGGGGGCAATCCGATCCTGTTTCCGTTTAATGGCCGGTGCTTTGACCAAGGCGAGATCTATTTCTGGCGCGGAGCTGACGGGGTGCGGCGCCCCATGCCAATGCATGGACTCGCTCGGCAGGGGATGTTTCGCGTCGCGCATGCCAACGAGCGCGGATTCACCGCAGTGTTTGTCCCCGGGGAGGAGGCGCGTACGGCCTACCCTTTTGACTACGAGTTTAGCGTTACCTACCGCTTTGCGTCACTCGGGCTGACGTGCGAGCTCAAGCTGGTCAACCTCGGGCGCGTGCCGCTGCCGTGGAGTGCCGGGCATCATTTTTATTTTACCCTGCCGTGGAGCGCCGGGGCGACCCGGGGAGACTATCTCATTCGGCTGCCGGCTGCGCAGCGGCTGCGGCAGGATGCCGCCGGCGGGTTGATTCCCGGCCCGGTGCTGCAGGCGGAGGAAAGCCTGGCCAATCCGGCGCTCATTGATACGCTGCACACCGGCTTGCGGGGCAACGAGGCGGTCTTCGGTGAAAAGGGCCGGCCCGGGGACATCGCCATCCGGCTCGGTGCGGACCCTTTGCCGCCTTCCGATGCGACGTTTGTGACCTGGACGCTCGCGGCTGATTCGCCGTTCTACTGCGTCGAGCCATGGATGGGACCGCCCAATGCGGCGGGCCACAAGACCGGGCTCCATTGGATCCCGGCTGGCGGGCAGGAGAGCTTCCATGTGGAGGTGGCCGTGCGCTGAACGCGCAACGCCCAGATTGCTTTTGGCCCAGCCGTGTTTTGCCTAGTGCTGTCCACCATGTACACCGCCTTCCCCATTGTCGCCTTCTTCGATCTCGGCCCCAGCGAGATGATGGTAATCGGGCTGCTGATCCTGGTTTTATTCGGCAAAGAGAAATTGCCCGGCTTTGCGCGTGGTCTTGGCAAGGCTATCCGTGAGTTCAAAAAAGCCTCCTCTGGCGTTGAAGAGGAAATCCGTCGCGCGATGGCCGAGCCACCACCGTCGCCGAAACCACCATCGCCCATCGTCCCGGCGATCGAGCCTTCCGCCGCCGGGTCCGGTGAAATCGCCCCGGAGGCCGCGCAGGTTCCCTCCGTTGCGTCGTCTTCCGTCCAGACCACAGAGGGTGAAAACGACCAGACTGGATGGGTTGCACCAGCGGCGGTTCCATCGCAGATTGAGCCGGCGGCCGCAACCCCTTCGCCGTCCAGCACGGACCGTTTGCCGCAGAAGCCAGAAAATTGATGACCCTGTTGGCCAGATCTTGAGAGATAGTTTTGGAAATGCCGGCTGGTTTCTTGACCTGAGAGAGAGGGC
>JBAXLL010000018.1:0-13651 GCA_037134835.1 Verrucomicrobiota bacterium | reverse complement strand
GGCGGGCGCGCCCACGGATGTTTCACCGGTGAACGGATTTTTGTATTCGCTCCGCGGCCGGATGACCTCGATGGAGCTTGGCTGGTAGCCCGCCGGGGTGGCGGATGCCGGTTTGACGGAGGATGGGCCGGGCCGTTTGCCTCGGGCGAGGCCGGTGCCTCGGCTGGTGCCGAACGCGCCCGTGGGCGGCAGGACGGCCGTCTGGGTCGGGGCGGCGGCGGGTGCCGCCGGCGTGCCGCCGGACGTGGTTGGATCTGACATGTCGGTTGTTGTTTTGTTTGGGTTGAGGCGCGCCTGTCGCAGGATGCGGAGGCGGCACGAGAAACCGTCGGCGGAGCGCAGAGAGGCACTCGACGCGGACGGCAAGGATTTAAACGTGCTGACTTCATTGTTTTACGCAACAGAGAATTTCCGGCATCAGGCAGGGAAAATGAGGACAACGCGCCGCTCCTGCCCGCTGACGCTGTTTTCAGCGACCCTGCCGAGCCCTTCCGTACGCAAAAATCGTGTGGACAACCCGGCGGTCCAGGCCTTCGATCCAGTCATGTCTTCGCCTGCTCAAACCAGCTCCGTCACACCCGTCAACCTCCTCGTGGACTTCGTTCTCGTGGCCGCGTTTTTCACGCTTATTTATTCCCTGCTCCGCTCGCACGTGCCGTCGGACAACCCGGACAATGTCCGGCTCTGGGCCACGCTCGGTACGGCGTGCATGAGCGGCGTGTTCTGGCTGTGCATCCAGATGTTCCGCGTCGTGCTCCGCGCCCAGCTCGCGGCGAAGAAGGAGCAGTGAACAGGCAGACCATTAAAGGGTTTCCCCGCATCTGAGTCCCTTCTTATTTCTCCATTTGATCCGGCTTGGGGTCAGCGGGCTAGGTCGGCGAATTCCGAGATGCTTTTCACCGGCCACGTTTTGTCTGTCCGACGCGCGAGGCCAGCGAGCACTCCCCCTGGACCCAGTTCCCAGAACTCGGTCGCACCTCCCGCCGCCGTGCTCCTCATGCAGTCTTCCCACAGTACCGATGACACGACCTGTTTCACCAGCGCCGCGCGGATCTCCGCCGGTACACTGACAGCCTGCCCGGTGGTATTGGTGAAGACCGTGAGCTGGGGTGCCGCGAAGGGGACGCCCTCGAGGAATCTTGCAAACGCCGCGCGCGCCGGCTCCATGAGCCGCGAGTGGTAGGCTCCGGCGACATTGAGCAGGATGACTTTTTTCATGCCTCGCTCCTTGGCGGCAGCGACCGCGGCTTCGACCCTGGCCTTCTCGCCGGAGACTATGATCTGGCCCGGCGCGTTGAAATTTGCCGCCTCGATACCGAAGTACGTGCATAGCTCCGCGACCTTGGCACGCTCCTCGCCGATGACGGCCGCCATGCTGCCCAAGCTTTGCTCGCACGCGAGCTGCATCAGCCGCCCGCGTTCGGCGACGACCCGCAGCCCCGTGGCAAAGTCAAACACCCCCGCCGCCGTGAGCGCGGTGATTTCACCCAGGCTCAGCCCAAGGGCAAATTTCACATCGGCCAGCTTCCCCTGCTCGCGCAGGATAGCGTGCAACGCCAGCCCGTGGACAAAGAGCGCCGGCTGGCAGACCTTGGTCTGGGTGAGCTCGGCCTCCGGCCCTTCGAAACAGACCCGGGCGAGGTCCCAGCCCAGCACGCGCCCGGCCTCGCCGTAGAAAGCGCGTGCCGTGGCGGAGTTGTCGTAAAGGGATTTGCCCATGCCGACCTTCTGGGCGCCCTGACCGGAAAAAAGCAGTGCGATGGCCATGTGTGAGCCGGAAACCGTGACCGCGCCTGCCACCAAAACCAAGCGGGAAAAATCTGGGCCCGTCTGCCATGACCGACTAGCCGCTTGTCTTCCGCCACTCAATCGGCAGAATAACCGCTTGCCCTCGCTTTGCCGCCAACTCGTCGCACGACAAAAGCTCAACTCATCTGAGGCGAACAACACCGACCGCCACCATGAAAACTATCTCTGCCCGGAATATCGTCGCTTTCTGCATTGCCATTCTCGGCATATCCCTACTGCATGCCGCTGACCAGTCTCCAAAGGCCGAAATGAACAAGGACGGCTCAGCTTGGGTTCAGAGGTGCTTGGCCGATTTTCAGACCATCAAGGTCGGCATGACTCGCAGTCAAGTCGAGAGCAAGTTTACCCAAGACGGCGGAGTGTCTACTCCCGGCGAAACCTGTTTCACGCACCCGACTTGTCCCTACTTCAAAATTTCGGTTGAGTTCGACTTCCAGCGCAACCCTGCCGACCAAGGCCGGGCGATCTGGGGAAAGGACAATAAAATAATCCGAGTCTCCAAACCATACCTCGAAAATCCGTATATTGATTGAGAACAGGAATGGCTGATTAGACGCCAGCGCGACGTTCGCCTCCCATGTTTATTCCTGATGCTTTCGTCCTGCCGGCACCCGCCAGTCCTCGACGGCGAGGCCGGGTACGCGGGAGAACTCGGCCGTGTTGCCCGTCACAAAGACCGCGCCAAGGCTCAGCGCGTGGCCGGCCAGCAGCACGTCGTAGGGGCCGATGGGCTGGGCGTTGGGCCTGAGCCGGGCGAGCCACGCGCGCACGTAGCCGGCCTGGCACGCCGCCGTCGCGTCGAACGGGGCGACCCCGAGGAAAACCTCGCGCAGGCGGGTGAGGCGCGCGCGAAACGCGGGGACGTGGGGACATTTTTCCGCGCCGTATTCCAGCTCCATAAGGACGATGGCCGAGAGCCGGCAATCGGGCAGCGCGGCCTCCAGCCGGTCGCAAAGGGCGGCGGCCTCGGAGCGGCCGCGCAGGTAGCGCGAGAGCACGTTGGTGTCGGGCAGGTAGATCACGTCGTGTGATCAGGAAAATCCGGGCAGGAGCCGCGCAACGCGCGCAGGGCCTTGAGGCGGCGGGCCTCGGCGGCGGGGTCGGTCGCCTGGAAGCCGCAGTCGGTCGGCGTGAGATGGAAGGTCCTGGCCTTGAGCTTGAGCGCGCGCGGGAGGCGCAACGCCAGCGAGTTGCCGGACTTGAAAATCTTGGCGGTGATGACAGTGCTCATGTATGCACGGTGTATGCACGAAGGCGGCACGCAACCCAAAAATTCTCCCGAAACGCCCGCCTCACGTCTTGAAGAAAATGCCCTTGAGGTTCATCTCCAGTGCCTGCGGGTTGGCGGAGTAGCGGAGGGCATCGGCCTTGCTGATCTTGTTGGCGTTCACGAGGCGGAGGAGGTCGCGGTTGAATGAAAAGCTCGCGGAGTCGGTGCCGGCGTCGAGGAGCTGCTGGATTTTCTCGTTATGGCCGTCGAGGATGAGGTTCTTGATCGTGCTGTCGGCGTTGAGAATTTCATTGGCCGGAATGCGGCCGCCACCTTCGAGCGCGGGCACGAGCTTCTGGCAGATGAAGCCGCGCAGCGAGCCGGCGATCTGGCGGCGGGCCTGGGCCATCTGCTCGGGCGGAAAAAATTCGAAAAGGCGCGTGAGCGACTGCGCCACCGTGGCGGCGTGCATGGTCGAAAAGACGAGGTGCCCCGTCTCGGCGGCGCTGATGGCGGTCTCAAATGTCTCGCGGTCACGCATCTCCCCGATGAGGATGATGTCGGGGTTCTGGCGGAGCACGGCCTTGATCGCGAGTTCGAAGCTGGGCACATCCAGCCCGATTTCGCGCTGCTGGAAGACGGACTTGTCGTCAATGAAGGTGTATTCGATGGGATCCTCGATGGTGACAATGTGCTTTTCGTGGTTGCGATTGATCCAGTTGAGCATCGCGGCCATGGTCGAGCTTTTGCCGGAACCGGTCGCGCCGCAGACCAGTAGGATGCCGTCCTTGGCCTTGGCGAGGTTGAGCAGCGGCTCGGCCTGCAGGCCCAGTTCCTCGAACTCGGGCACCTTGCTCTTGATGTGGCGGAGCACGACACTGATGTCCCCGCGCTGGTGGAACGCATTCACGCGAAACCGCCCCACTCCCTCGAACGAGTAGGCAAAGTCCACCTGCCCGAGGTCGTCCCAAGCCCGCTTGAAGACCTTCGGCACGTGCTCGTCCACCCAGGCCTGCGCCTCGGGGTTGGTGATCGGGTCCATGTCCACCGGCTGGAGCCGGCCGGAGATGCGGACATAGCCGGGCTTGCCGCACTTGATGACGACGTCGCTCGCGCGGCTTTCCACGGCGAGCTTGAGGAGGTCGTTGAAAATTTCGGTGTGCGGGGTCATGGCGGAATTTTAAGGGTGGCAAAACGCGCGGGACGCAGGCGAGGCAGAGAGCCGGTGGAAAATCGTGGTGGATTTGTTGTCCGGAACGGCTTTGCTTCGCAAGGTAACATTACACGTCTCCTGCGTCCCTCCATGAAGCTCAGCCCGCTCACCGGCGCGATCACCGCGCTCGCCACTCCCTTCCGCCAACAGGCCGTCGCCCATGACGACCTCCGCAAGCTCGTGGAGTTTCAGATCAAGTCGGGCATCAACGGCCTGGTGCCCGTCGGCACCACCGGCGAGTCCCCCACCCTGGACCACGGCGAGCACATGGAGGTGATCCGGGCCGTCATCGCCACGGCGCGCGGGCGCGTGCCGGTCATCGCCGGCACCGGCTCCAACTCCACCGCCGAGGCGGTCGAGCTCACCCGCCTCTCGCATGAGGCCGGGGCCGACGCCATGCTCGTCGTTGCCCCCTATTACAACAAACCCAGCCAGGAAGGCCTCTACCGGCACTTCGCCGCGATCGCCGACGCCACCGACCGGCCCATCATCCTCTACTCCATCCCCGGTCGCTGCGGCATCGAGATCGGCGTGCCGACGGTCGTGCGGCTGCGCGCAAAATTTTCCCACGTCCGCTGGATCAAGGAAGCCGGTGGCAGCGTGGACCGCGTGGACCAGCTCAAGCAGGCGCTGGGTGCGGATCTCACGGTGCTCAGCGGCGACGACTCGCTCACCCTGCCCTTCATGGCCGTCGGCGCCGAGGGCGTCATCAGCGTCGCGTCGAACCTTTTCGCCAAGGAAGTCGTGCAGCTCACCCGGCTCGCGCTGGCCGGCGACTACGTGAAGGCGCGGAAGCTGCACCAGAAGCTCTACCCGATTTTCAAGACCATCTTCATTGAGCCGAATCCCGTGCCGATCAAGACGGCGCTCGCGCGCGCCAAAATCATCGACAGCGCCGAGGTGCGCCCGCCGCTCTGCGAGATGACGCCCGCCAACGAAAAAATTCTCGTCGCCGCCCTCGCGGCCCTCGGCCGATGAACGGGAAGGCAAAATCTTCCGCCCCCCTCCGTATCGCCCTCGTCGGCGCGCGCGGCCGCATGGGTGTGGCCATTGCCGCCGCAGCAAAGGAGACGGGCGCAGCCATCGCCGCGTCGCTCGATGTAGGGGACAACCTCGCCGCCGGCATCGCGCTGGGCGACGTCGTGATTGATTTCAGCTCGCACCAAACCACGGCCGAAGTCATCCGCCTCGCCGTCGCCGCCCGCAAGCCACTGGTCATCGGCACCACCGGCCACTCCGCCGCCGACAAGAAGCGCCTGATCGCCAAGGCCGTAAAAATTCCCTGTGTCTGGGCGGGTAACTTCTCCGTCGGCGTCAACCTCCTCTTTGCGCTCACCCGCCGCGCGGCCGCCGTGCTCGGTAGAGACTACGACGCCGAGGTCGTGGAGATGCACCACCGCTTCAAGAAGGACGCACCCAGCGGCACCGCCGCGCGCCTCCTCGATATCATCCTGACGGAGCGCAAGCTCACCGCCGCCGCCCTCCGCCATGGCCGCTCGGGTATCACCGGCGAGCGCACCTCGACCGAGGTCGGCATCCACGCGCTGCGCGGCGGCGACGTCGTGGGCGACCACACCGTGATGTTCGCCACCCTCGGCGAGCGCCTCGAGCTGACGCACAAGGCCAGTGATCGCGCCATCTTCGCGTGCGGCGCGCTCCGCGCCGCACGGTGGGCCGCGACGCAGAAACCCGGCCTTTACGACATGCAGGATGTGCTGGGGTTGAAGTAGCGGGTAGTGAGTAGTGAGCATACGGATCTGTGCTTTTCTACTCGCAACCCGCTATTCACTACCCGCTACTTTCCTCCATGCTCGTCTCGCTCCAAGGCACGCTCGTTGCCGCCACGCCGCTCCATGCCGTCATTGAGACCGGCGGACTCGGCTACGAGGTGCACATCCCCGTGACGACCGCCGAGAAACTCCCCGCGCCCGGTGCACAGGTGAAGCTGCACACACACGTGGTCTACCGTGAGGACGCCCATACTCTTTATGGCTTCGCCACAGTGGCGGAGCGCGATTTTTTTCGCCTGCTCATCGAGAACGTCAGCGGAGTCGGGCCCAAGAGCGCACTGACCATCATGAGCAAGCTCTCGCTCGCACTACTGGAAAGCGCCATCCGCGCCGGCGATATTCCCACGCTGGCGAAATGCCCCGGCATCGGCAAAAAGACAGCCGAGCGTCTGGTCGTGGAATTAAAGAACAAAGTCGGTGGCGTCGGCCTCGCCGGCGCAATGTCGTCGGCCGACGCCAGCGAACCCGGTTCCGCACCCGCCGACCGTCGCCAAGCCGATGCGGTCGCCGCACTCTCCGCCCTCGGCTACAAGCCCGCCGACGCCGACCAGTCCGTCCGCCGCGCCGCCCTCGCTCTTGGGGCCACCGCGACCACCGAACATCTCATCAAAAAGGCCCTGGGCGGATAAAATGCTGCCCTCATTCAGCTTAAAATGAAAAGCAATCCGCTCAAATTTTTTATCCATGAATGGTACCGCCCTCAGCATCCTAAAAGAGGTAGCCACGGTGCTCCCGTCAGTGACGCTTCTATAGACTATTCACTTTAAGATGCGTGGAATTTTTTCGAGAGCCGCTAGTGTAGTCCGCCGTAAAATATGGAACATAGGATAGTTCCGTCAAACCACTGCGCCCATGAAAGCCAAGACCCAGACACCCCTCATCGTCGCCGCGCTCGCCATCGTGACGATTGGCATCGTGGTCCGGATTTTTTTCTTCGCCCCGCCGGTGCCACGCATGACCGCCGCACCACCCAAGACCGGCCTCAGGGCGGGCGTGGCAGAGCTGCCGCCCGCACCGCCACCGCAGGCCGAGACCCCCACTGACTTCGCGCCACCCGCTGCGCCGCGCGCCAGTCCGGATATGCAGGCGCGCGCGGCCCTCGCGCTCGTCGGGGCCGATTCTGCCGCCGAACAATACTGGATCCGTGCGATTAACAACCCTGCCTTGCCCGACAATGAGCGGAAAAATCTCATCGAAGATCTCAACGAGGCTGGCCTCGCCAACCCGCGTAATCCGACCGCAGACGACGTGCCGCTCATCGTGAACCGCCTACAGCTCATTGACCAGCTCGCGCCGGCTGCGATGGATTCGACGAACGCCGCCGCGTTTCAGGAAGCACGAAAGGATTTGATCAACATGGTCGCCCGCCTGCTGCCGGCGCAGTGAGCGACGCCAGTGCAGCCAACGAGGCCAGCCACGTGCCTCGTCATCCTACCGGCGTTTTTTTCGGAATACACCGGAGCCGGCGCCCACTGACCGAAAATGTGATTGCGGTCCGTCAGACAAGGAACGAACTCTCGCCCATCAAATGCCAGACGACCTCGAGAGGATCGGAAATCTATGGGAAGCCGGGTTGTGGCTCGTCTTTGCCCTGATCCTCGCGGGCAAAGGGCTGCAGGCCCAAGGACGGCTGCGACGTGTCTTCGTCCGCCTTGCGGCCGGTTTCTTGGTTTTCAGCGTTTCCGACGTGATCGAATCTCACACCGGGGCGTGGTGGCGGCCACCGTGGCTGTTGCTGATCAAGGTCGCCTGCGTCGTGGTCTTTTATTTCGGGTTGCGCGCGTATTATCGGATCAGAAAAAATCCAGGCCCGTGATTCTGATCCGGGTGGCTCCACCCGACCCGCTATCGCCATGCCAGCACCACCGCGCCGGCGGTGATGAGCGCGCCGCCGAGGGCGGTGCGCCAGGTCAGTGGCTCGCCAAGGAACAGCGCGGCGAACACCAGGACGAACACCACGCTGAGCTTGTCCACCGGCGCGACCTTGGCCGCCGGCCCGAGTTGGAGCGCGCGGAAATAGCACAGCCAGGACAATCCGGTGGCAAAGCCCGAAAGGACCAGAAACAGCCACGCGCGCCGCGGCACGTCCGGCAGACCTCCGGTGGCACGGGTCGCCAGCGCCACGCCCCAGGCAAAAACGAACACCACACTGGTACGGACGGCGGTGGCCAGATCGGAGTCCACGTTTTTCACGCCGACCTTGGCGAGCACGGCCGTCGCGCCGGCAAACGACGCCGAGAGCAAGGCCCAGTGGAACCAATTCATGCCCGCAGCGAAACCGGTTGGCGGGCGGGAGGCAAGCTCCTCACCGCGCCAGCCGCCAGCCAAGCCAGGTCGCGGCGAGACAGAGCAGCACGGAAAACAGCACGTTGGCGAGCGCCGCCCCCGGCTGGTTTTTTTGCAGGAGCGCGAGCGTTTGCCAGCTAAAGGCCGAGAACGTAGTGAATCCGCCACACACGCCGGTGACGAACAGGCTGTGCCAGCGCGCCGTATCGCCGGAGGGAGCCCCGAGCCGGCCCATGAGCCAGCCGATCGCGAGCGATCCGGCGACATTAATGAAGATGGTGGCCCAGGGCAGCCGCCCCGCCTCGGCCGGAAACAGCCCGCTGATCAGCGCCCGGGCCGCCGAGCCGAGCGCACCGCCCAGCGCGGCGAGGATGAGGTTGGTCGGGTTCATGGGCCAAGAGCCGCCAGACGTGCGGCGTAGGTGGCGACGCCGGCGGCGATCCCTTCGGCAATGCGCTGACGGTAGGCGGGGGTGGCGACGCGCTGGGCCTCGGCGGGATGGGAGAGAAAGGCGGCCTCGATCAGCACACCAGGGCAGTTCAGTCCGCGCAACACGGCTAGATGGCGGATTTTCTGGCCGCGATCGGCGGTGCCGAGCCCCGCCAGGAACGCACCATGCAACGCGTGGGCCGCGATGGCGTTCCACGCATCGAAACGGTTGGAAGAGTCGAACATGTGCTCGCTGTCATCTTTTGCCCCGGCCGCCCACGACTCCACCGAACGCTGGCCTTGCGGCGCAAAGGTGAAGATCTCCGTGCCCTGCACCGAGGGCGCAGCGGAGTTGAAGTGAATGCTGATAAAGAGATCGGCCCGGGCACGGTTCGCGAGGGCGGGGCGCTCGGGCAGCGGGATATAGCGATCATCCGTCCGCGTCAGCACGACTTGGTAGCCTTTGGCCTCAAGCAGCGGCTTGAGGCGCTGCGCCACGTCGAGGGCGAAGGTTTTTTCAAAAACACCCAACGTGGCGTTGACCGTGCCCGCGTCGGCTCCGCCGTGACCAGGATCGAGGACGATGATGCGAAGCGCCGGCGTTGGCACGCCGAGACCGGCGGGCGAGAGCAGAGGCCCGATGAGTTTCTCGGCATCCGTGCGGGAGACGAGGAAGGCGCGCGCACGGAGCAGCGCCGGGTCGCCAAGGTAAATCTTCAGGCCGTCGAGCGTCATCTCGCGTTCGCCGCCCGTGAGATCAGCGCGATGGCCGCCGCCTTGAAAGGTCGCCCGCGTGCCGCCGGCCACGCCAGGCGCACGCAGGCCAAACCGGGCGAAAACCATGGCGGCATCAACATAGTCCGTGCCGTTGATGCGCTGAACGGGCAACGAGGTGGTGGCAGCGGGCGAAGGCACCGGCACGCGCGGGCCGGGCGCAGTCGGCCCGCCAGGAAATGTGGCGTTGACGCCAGGTGGCAGCCGCGAGCGCGGTGGCGGCCCAGGCTCAAATGGCACGTCCGGCACCCGCACGACCGAAAGCGGGGCCGGCACGTCGGAAGGAAATTCGCCACCCGACGGAGCCGGTGGCGTCGAGCAGCCGGCCAGCAGCAGCGTGACGGTGAGCGCCGCCAGCGGCCAACCCTGACGGCGGCCCGGGGCCGCCTCAGCTCGCCGACGAAGGCTCGGGCGCTTGGTGATCAGGCTCGTCCTCATGGCCTTCGTCGGAACCGGTGTCGTCAATCGCCTCCTCGCCATGCGCCAGGGTGTATTTGCGCTTGCGCTTGTTGACCGGGTGCGGGGTGAGCATGACGTTGATCTGCTTGCCCATGAGCCGGGGGGTGGAGTCGGCATGGCCCATGCCGGCCAGCTCGGCGAGCGCGTGCTGGATGACCTCGAAGCCCAGTTCGGTGTGGGCAAGCTCGCGGCGGATGAACTTCAGGCGGAGCTTTACCTTGTTGCCATGATCAAGGAATTCCTCGGCGTGGCGGATCTTGGTCTCAAAGTCGTGGGCGGCGATGCGCGCGCTGAACTCGATCTCCTTGATGCGGCTCGACGTAGACTTGGTGTGGGCCTTCTTTTTCTGCTCCTCATAGACGAACTTGTTGAAATCCATGATGCGGCAAACGGGCGGCGTGGCGGTGGCCGCCATCTCGACGAGGTCGAGGTTGTATTTCTGGGCGAGGGCAAACGCCTTGTCCGTCGGCATGATGCCGAGCTGCTTGCCCTCGGGCGAGATCACGCGGATCTCCGGAGCCTTGATGCGTAGGTTGCGCCTGATATGCGCGAACGGATCCTGGTTGCGACGCTGGTAGTAGCCCTGGCGGTTGCCGCCGGACGAGGGGAAGGGACTGGCCATCAAGTGGTGGGTTGCATGGGAATGTCGGTCGCCAGAGTTACTGGCCGGCGACCGGACGGTTGACAACAACGAATTGGCGGAAGGATGCTGGGCTTTTCTTCATGAGAAAAGTCTTTCTGTTTCACGGCCTGAAACGCAGCGGCAACCATGCCGTGATCAATTGGCTGACGGCTGCCGCCCCTTTCTTTTTTTTCAACAACGTCGTCCCCATGGACGAGATTTTAAGCGGAAGGACATCCTTTCCGCCTCAGATTCCGCTGCGAAAATGGCTCGCCGTGCACGGCTATCATCCTTTGTGGAACCCGTTGCGAACTTGGGGCAAGGGCCGGCCTTTTCTGCTCAGCCTAGAGGACCACACAATCTGTTACCGGCCCTTCTCGGGCCTTCCCGCCGACACGTACAATCTCCTGATTCTCCGCGATCCCTACAATCTTTTCGCAAGCCGCATCCGAAAGGCGGGGTGGCTCGACAATCCTTGTTACGCACGGGAGACCGGCGCGCTCTTCGAGCGTCCCATCATCTTGTGGAAGGAGCATGCTCGCGAGTTTCTCGGCGACACGGCCCACCTAGAAAACAAGGTGCCTATTTATTTCAACTCGTGGTTTGGCTCTGAGGCCTACCGTCGCCACATCTGCGGCCGCTTGAAAATGCCCCATTCTGACGCCGGCCTTTCCAGGGTCACGGAATATGGCGGCGGCAGCTCGTTCGACAGAACCGCTTACGACCACAAGGCCGGCCAGATGAATGTGCTCAACCGGGTTGCTTCCTTGGAGGCCAAGGAGCATGCGCTGATCCGCGTGATATTGGCCGACCAAGAAATCGCCGAGTTGCACCAACGGCTTCAGGCCCAGGCTGCCTCCCAGCTCAGCGAAGCCGACCTGGCGGCCAATTTTACCCTTCGAGCCGGGTGAATTCGGCAGTGAACGCCTGCGGCATGTCAAGCGCCCTGTGGCGTAGCTGGCGGGCTGGTGGACACGTCCGGCCCGTAATGAATATTGTACACTCGCTTGTCAGGCGAGAAGCCGCCCCTTTTTGTCTCCCCCATGCAAGCGCACACCATACCTCGCCACGTCGTCTATGCACTTACCAGCGAGGGCGGCGACGCCTATGCGGCGATGACGCGCCTCTCTCTCGCCTCGCTGCGACTGAGCAATCCGGACTGCAACGTGACGTTGGTCTGCGACCGCCAGACCCACGCCGCGCTGACTAAGACGCGTGACCGCCTGCTCGACGAAGCCGACGAGGTGCTCGCACAGGACACGCCCCCCGGCGACGCGCAATATCGGAACCGTTTTCTGAAAACATCGTTGCGGAAAATGCTGTCCGGCGCATTCCTGTTTCTGGACTCCGACACGCTGATCCGCGGCCGGCTCGACGAGATTTTCACCTATACCGCCGACCTCGCCGCCGCGTTGAACCACTCGGCCGACGAACCCGCCCGCCAGCGCTGGCAGGCGGACAGCCAGGCGTTGCTCGCGCTCGGCTGGCCGACATGTCCCGACCGCTATTTTAACAGCGGGGTGATTTTTTTCAACGACACCGCCGGCGCCCGGACCTGCGCCGAAAGCTTGCATCAAAAATGGCTCCAATCCTGCGACCGCCTCAACCGCAGCCGGGATCAGCCGGCCTTCAACGCCGCCTTGCACGAGACCGGTCCGCGCCTCGCCGTGCTGCCGCACCGCTTCAACGCCCAGTTCCGCACCAACCCCTCGGTCGCGGACGACGCCGTCATCTGGCACTACTATGCATCGACCAACGAACCGCCCATGACAGAGATCGAGCTCATCGCCGGACGGCTCGGCGCGCGGAACGAGATTGATCGCCCCCAGCTTGCCCGTGTGGTGGCGCGCGCCCAGCCCTGGCGGAGGGAAAACTGGCTCGACGACGTCATGATCCGCTGGGTGCGCCGCCGAAAAAAAATGAATAAATGCGACCGGCTCTGGTTTCAGGGCCGACGGCTGGACTCGTTGCGCGCACGCGGCCGGAAAATCTTGGGCTTCAGGCAGGCCACCCCGTCACCGCCGCCCTCCGCCACCGCACCCCGGCCATAAGGCCGCGCCGGTATGCCCTCACCGGCCGGCCACCCGTTCGCCGAGGATGGCCTGCAGCGCCGTGAAATCCTCCTCACGCGTACGGCTTTGGATCACGCGGTCGAATTTCCCGATCTCACGCAGCTCGCGCCCGGCCGTCGCCATGCGCCGCTCAATCTCGGCGGGGGATTCACCGCGAGACGCCAAACGGGCGCGGAGCTCGGTCATGGGCACGGTGATAAACACCGTGACCAGCGCACGCGCGAGCACCGGGCTGGTCACGGCGGCGCGGCGGAAATGGTCCACGCCCTGCACGTCCACATTGATGACGAGGCTGCGGCCCGTCGCGAGCGGACCGAGCACGGCACCGGCCAGGGTACCGTAACGATGCTTTTGGTGCACCCACGCCCATTCAAGAAACTCGCCGGCGGCGATCTTGGTGTCGAACTGCTCCGCGGTGAGAAAATGGTAGTCCTGGCCGTCCGTCTCCCCAGCCCGCGGCGGACGCGTGGTGGCGGTGACGACGCGCGCAAAGCGTGGCTCGGCGGCGACGAGCCGCCCGCACAGCGTGGTTTTGCCCGAACCGGCGGGGCCGGCGAGGACGAGCAGGATGGGTGGCGAAACGGCGGCGCACACGGGTAATCAATAGGTGAACGCGACGATCACGAGCAGCAGGCCGTAACCCGCGAACAGGCCGCCCAGCGCCGGGGCACGTGCCGGCCGGGCGAAAAGCCAGCCGAGGAAATCGCGCAGCCGCCATGGCTGGGCCCCAAGCCAGAGGGCGAACACGACGCCGACATAGAGCGCGGCCTTGTAAAAATTGATCTGCCAATGCTCATACTTCATGAACCCCGCTATGAGCAACGGCCAGGCGCCGAGCAGCGTGAGCGCCGCCAGCCCGCGGACCGCGAGAAAATCCGGCGCATACTTGAACGACAGCACGGCCACCACCCCGAAGCCGACGACCAGCGGTGTCGGAGTGTCGAACATGATCAGGTCGGCCTTCGAGATGTGCGCGACGTTATAGAG
>JBAXLL010000017.1:0-13800 GCA_037134835.1 Verrucomicrobiota bacterium | reverse complement strand
CTCCAGCAGGGCAAACTCCCCGCCCAGCCCAAGCTCAAGCGGAAAGCCCCGCACGATGCGGGTGAAAAAACTGTCCAGCGTGCCGAGGCAAAGCCGTGGCATCGCATCCACCACCGCGCGCAGCAGCCGCAAAAAAACCGCCGGCCCGAGCCCGTCCGCCCCGACGCTGCGCGCCAGCTGCGCCGCCGTCGTCGCATCGCCGGCGGCGCCGGCGAGCTTTTTCAGGATCTCGTCGAAAAATTCGCCCGCCGCCTTGCGCGTGAACGTCAGTGCCACGATGCGCTCCGGCGCCGCCCCGCCCGCGAGCAGCGCGATGTAGCGGTTGGTGAGCGCGTAAGTCTTCCCCGATCCCGCCGAGGCCAGGATCATGACATGGCCGGTCTTTTTCATGGCGCCACTCCTTCCGCCCCTTGGCCGCCTGCCGCCAGCATCCGGCCCCTGAATGCCTCCGCCTCCACGCTTGCGGCCGCCTCCCGGTGAAACAGCTCCGCAAACGCATCCCGCTCCGCGTCGCGTCCCGTCCACTCGGCTGGCGGCCAGAAATCTCCCGCCGCAATCGCCGCCGCCGTCCGCTCCGCGCACGCCATCGCCGCCGCCTGCAGGTCGTCGGTCAGCCCGTCCCACGCGACCACCGCGGTCTCGCCGGTCGCCTTCGGCAGGTTAAAATAACCGCACGCAGCGGACGCGCCGAACTCCGCCGTCACGGCGTGCCGGTAGAGCGGCAGCTGCAGGTCGAGCCACCGGCGCGCCGTGCCGCCCGCCAGGGTGCGCGTCCATTCCGGCTGCGCCGCCGCCGCGTCCACCGGCCCGAGATGCGCCCTTTCCGGCGGCAACGCCGCGTCGCCGGTCTTGTAGTCGAGCACGCGCACCGCGCCCGTGCCGACCTGCCGGTCAATGCGGTCGATCTTCCCGCGCAGCACCAGCCCGCCGAGCACCCGTTCAAACGGCCATTCGACCTGCACAATGCGCCAGCCCGCCGCCCGTTCGCGCGCCTGGACGCGCGCCGCCGCCGCCAGCCGCTGCCGCGCGGACTCCAACTGCACGACCAGCGGCAGCGTGAGCTCCCCGCCGAACTGCGCGCGCGTGCTCCGCTCCAGTGTCGCCAGCAGCGCCGCGCGCAGCACCGCCTCGTCCTTGCAGTCGCGCAGCACCTCGTCCTCCCCCATCGCCTGCAACGCCCCGTGCACCAGCGTGCCAAAGTCCAGCGCGTCCAGCTCCGCCTTATCCGGCTCCACGCGCTCCAGCCGCAAAACATGCCGCAGATAAAACCGGAACGGACACGCCAGCCAGGCGCGCAGCGCGGTCACGGAAATTTTCTCCGGCGGTTTTTTCGCCGGCGGCCGCAGCCGCCACGCCCGCGTCCACGGCAGGCTCGCCCCCGTCGCCTCGGTTTTGCGGAACAGAAACGCCACCCGTTCCGGCAGCTCCTGATCCGTGCATCGCAGCAGCAGCCGCGACGGACGCAGCGGGTCGCCCGCCGCCGAGGTCTTGCCGACGAGCACGTCGAGCCGCCCGCCGCCGGCCCGCGCCGCCGCGAGCGCGTCGAGCAGGTAGGCATCGCGCGCAAACCGCTGCGCGTTGGTCTTCAGCCCCAGCCGCACGCGCAGCGCCTCCGGCAAAAAGGCGTCGCCCGCCACGGCCTCGGGCACGAGGCCGTCGTTCAGCCCGGCGACGACGAGGTGCGGCGCGTCCTCCCACAGCAGCTCCAGCCAGCCGTTCAGCTCCAGCGCACCGGCCGGCTTCTCGCCAAACCGCGTGCTCTCGGCAAATTGCGCCAGCGCCAGCTCCCAGCTCTCCGCGCGGGTCGCGCCGGGAAATTTTTCCAACGCCGCACCCGTCTCCTGCAGCGTGTCGCGCCATGTCGCCGCCGAATCCGCCAGCGGCGAGCCGTCCGCCACGCGCCGCCCGGCAAAAATCTCCGCCAGCGCCGCCGCCGCGCCGTCGGCCAGGCCGCCGCGTCCGAGCGTCGTGCGCAGCTCCGCCAGCGCGCCGAGCGCAAATGCGGCGGCGGCAAATTTTTCCGGCCGCGCCCGCGCCTGCCCCAGCGCCGCCGGCAGCGTCGGCGGCAAGTGGCGCGCATGCAGCGCGTCCAGCTCCTTCAGCAGTTGCGCCGCCGAGAACCCGCTGCCGGCCGCCGCCCGCGCGGCCAGCCACGCCAGCACATCCGGACAGCGCAGCAACCCGGCCGCATGCGCGAAACTGTCTTCCCGCGCCAGGTCAGCGATGGCCGCCAGCAACGCGTGCAGGCCGTCGCGCCGCCGCGCCACGCCCGCCGGGTTGAACGCGGCCAGCCCCGCCCGCGCCAGCCCGCCCTCCAGTGACGCCAGCACCTCCGGATCACCCAGACCGACCGCCAACGCGCCCTCCGGTGCCGGATAACTTTGGGCCAGCGCGACCACCCGGGCCGCCTGGGCCGCCGGGTCGGCACACAGCTGGATGCGTTCCCGCCAATCTGGCCAGTCCGGCGCCGACCGCGTCCACGCCTCGGCCAGCGGACGCCCCCACCCGTCAAAACGGCTTTCGTCCGGCCCATAGCTGATCACCGCCACCGGCACGCGCGCCGCCAGCCGTTCAAGCATCAAAACCGCCAGCGGCAGCGGATCCGGGGTGGCGAGCACGGCAATTTTCTCCACTCCCGGCGGCAGCACGGGCGCGGCGGCACCGGAAATCTTGGCCGCCTGCGGGTCGCGCAGCCCGCGCGCGGCCATGGCGGCATCGTAGCGCCGCTCCAGTGCGGCGAGCTGCGCCCACCGCGCCGCCTCGGGAAAATCCGCGCCCGCCCGCGCCTCCACCTCGCCGATGCGCAGCGCCGCCTCGGCCAGCGTGGCCTGCACTTTCAGCAGCTGCCCCGCCAGCCGCCGCGCCCACGCAAAGTCACGCGCCGGCGGATCCACGGGGAACACTTCGCGAAAGTCCTCCAGCCGCAGGCCGCGCAGCACGCCGGCCCACGCCAGCAGCGCCTCGGAGCGCGTCGCCACGCCGCCCGGCGGGACGCCGAGGGTCGCGAGCGTTTCCGGCTGCACCACGCGGGGAGGAAACACCGCCTGCCCGCGTGCCGCCGTGTGCGCCGCCAGCGCCTCGCGCAACCTCCGGCCCGCCTGCCGCGTTGGCACGACCACAAGTTGCGCGGACAAATCAAGCGGCCCGTCGCCCCGCCAGCCCACCGCCAGCCAGTCCACCGCCTGCGGCAGCAGCGGACGGTTCCAGGGGAGCAAATGACGCTGGGGAGCAATGGCCACGGATGAATACGCATGAACACGCATTGCCGGCCGCGCTTCAAACCCTATCCGTTCGCCAGCGCCATGGCACCACCGGGCCCAAAGCGTACCCGCGCCGGCTCAGATGGTTCTGCGGATCCTCCCTGCCCCGGCGTTTCAAACCTCACCCCACCACCATCCGGCCCTACGGCCTGACCGCAAAAGCGGCGCGGATCACCGAAACAATCACGGCCAGCGTACCGAGCTGAAAGGCAATGAAGACCAAAATGGCGCCCCGCACCAGTGTCGGCTCCCAGTTGCGTTTGCGGACCGGCGGAGTGAGCTCAGCTGCGGCCTCCGTCGCAGCCGCGTCGGCGGCACCGCCTGGCGGGCGCACACCTGCGCCGGCTGACCACGACGACGGCTCCGGACGAAAGGGGGCCGCAGGCGGCGCCGGCGGCTTCGCGAGCCGCACCACACGCGGCTCGGTGACGATCCCGTAGGCGAGATTGATCTGCTTCAGCTTTTCCTGCGCGCGGCCCTGCAGCCTCGGATCATCGGCGAAGCGGTCGGGATGCCAGACTTTGACGAGATCCCGGTAGGCACGCTTCAGCTCATCGGGGGACGCCCCCGGCACCACTTCAAGCACCCGGTAAGAATCGTGGAGGTCGTCCATCGAAGAACGAGCATGCGTGCTGGCGCGTGGCTCGGGCAATCCCAAACCGGCGGCTGCGCGCCGCTCTTGCGCGGAACGCGGCCGCCTACTTAATCGCCACCCGATGCCCAAGCGCCGCCAGCTCCGCGCCTTTGACCTGAAGCAAATCTACGGCTTCGAGAGCCTGATCGGCGTGGACGAGGCCGGTCGGGGCGCGCTCGCCGGGCCGGTCGTGGCGGCGGCGGTGGTCGTCAATCAGGCATTTCTCGAAGGCCGCTGGGCCCTCGGCCGCTCGGGTCGCGTCAACGACTCCAAGCAGCTCACCGCCGCCGAACGTGAGGAGCTCATGGCCGAGTTTGAGTCGCTCGCCACGCAGGGCCAGATCCACGCGCATCACGGCACGGCCGACGTGGCCGAGATCGAGCAGCACAACATCCTCGGCGCCACCAAGCTCGCCATGCGTCGCGCGCTTGAGGGTATCTGCCCTCCGTCCGCGTTCGGCCGCCAGCCCGAGCCCGACCTGTTCGCCAGCGCCGAGGAAAAGGAGAATTTCTCGCCGCCGATCTCAGCCCACGTCGTGATTGACGGGCTGCGGTTGCGCAACTTTCCCTACCCCCACACGCCGCTCGTCAATGGCGACGCCCGCTCGCTGTGCATCGCGATGGCCAGTATCGTCGCCAAGGTCACCCGCGACCGGCTGATGAATGCGCTCGACGTCCGGCACCCGGGCTATGGCTTTGCCCAGCACAAGGGCTATGGCACCGAGGAGCACCGCGCCGCGTTGCTGCGCCTCGGCCGCTGTCCGCAGCATCGCGAGCTTTTCCTCCGCAAGCTGTTCGCCCGCCGCGTGGACCCTGCCCAGATGGACATGTTCGGCTGATTGCGATTGCGGATTGCCGGTTGCGGTCTAACAAACCGCCAGCTGCCGCACCCGCCTCCTGGCTCCCGCCATTTCGTGCCTTCGAGTCGGGGCGCAGTCTCGCTGCGCTCTTCTTCCCTCCGACTGCCAGCTGCCTTCAGCTCTTCAGCCTTTCCCCTCTCCGTCCTTCCCAGATGCCCGCCAAGAAAACCTCCCCCCTCGGCCGCATGCTCGGCCGGCTCGACACCCTCGATCCGGTCAACCTGGCCAACCTCGCGCAGCGTCTCGCCCGCGAGCGCGGGCTGTTTGAGGGCGTCTTCAACACCCTGCGCGACGGGGTGCTGGTGATTGATACCGGAGGCCGCATCGGCTATGCCAATGCGGCCGCCCGCCGCCTCATCGGCCTGGGCGAGGCCGAGCTCGCGGGTCAAATTCTCTGGCGCCTGGTACCCGGCCTGCGGCTCCCGCTCGGGGACGGCACGGCGGCCCCGACCGTCATGCGCGAGTTTGAGCTGGCCTACCCCGAGCCACGCTCCATGCGGCTGCACCTCCTGCCGCTCGCCGCCGACGCGCCCGGCGCAGAGCGGCAATTCGCCGTCATCCTCACCGATATCACGCAGGACCGGCAGGCGACCGAGGAGCGCATCGAGCACGAGCGCGCGTCCTCCGTCCGTCTCCTCGCCGCCGGGGTCGCCCACGAGCTCGGCAACCCCCTCAACTCCCTCACCATCCACCTCCAGCTCATCGGCCGGAAACTCAAAAAACTTGAGGCCGCCAAATCCGTTGCCTCCCAAGACGCCGCCGCGCTCGCCGAGTCCGCCCGGGTGTGCGAGGCCGAGGTCGCGCGGCTCGACGGCATCGTCTCCCACTTTCTCGAGGCCCTCCGCCCGCACCCGCCCGACCTCGCGGAGACCAACCTCGCGGAGGTGCTCGCCGAAGTCCTGCGCTTCCAGCAGCGCGAGCTGGCCGACCGCGGCATCACCGTCGAGGCCGAGACCCCGGCGGCGCTCCCGCCCGTCATGGCCGACCGCAACCAGCTCAAGCAGGTTTTTTTCAATCTCATCAAAAACGCCGTCGAGGCGATGCGGCCCGGCGGCCGGCTCCACATCCGCACCCAGGCCGACGACGACCGCGTCTATCTGCTCTTTGGCGACACGGGCAGCGGCATCCGGCCGGAGGACCTCGCGCAGATTTTTCAGCCCTACCACACCACCAAGCCCGGCGGCCACGGCCTCGGGCTGATGATCGTGCAGCGCATCATGCGGGAGCACGGCGGCCACGCCGGCATCGAGAGCAAGGAGGGCGTCGGCACCGTCGTGACCCTCGAGTTTCCCCGCAAGGACCGCCGGGTGCGGATGCTGCGGTGAGCTGCGCCCCCGCGGCGCATGTCAGTTTTTTGCCGCCGTCCTTGCGGGCCGCCCCGTAGCACGGTCTGACCGTGCTGCTCGGAAACGCGGGCAGGTTGCCCGCGCTACGAGGAGACCGCCAACCCAGCTGCAAGAAACTGAGATGGGCCTTTCCTCCCGGCGCCGGCGCTTTGTGCCTTGGCCTCCGGACGCATTTGCATTGAATGACTGGCGCTCATGACCCCGCGCCCCCTGAAGATCGGCATTACCTGCTACCCGTCCGTGGGCGGCAGCGGCATCCTCGCGGCCGAATTGGGCGAGGAGCTCGCGCGGCGCGGTCATGAGGTCCATTTCATCAGCTATGAGCAGCCGTTCCGCATGCCGGTCGGCGATCCGCGCGTGTTCTTCCATCCGGTCGTCGTCAACAGCTACGACCTCTTCAAATATCCCGACTACACGCTCCCGCTCTCGGTGAAGATGGCCGAGGTCAGCCGCGCCCATGCGCTCGACATCCTCCATGTCCACTACGCCGTGCCGCATGCCACCGCCGCGTTTCTCGCCTGCTCGATGCTGCCCGCCGCCCACCGGCCCAAGGTCATCACCACGCTGCACGGCACCGACACCACCCTGCTCGCCCGCGACCCCGGTTACGGCCCCGCCATCCGCCACGCCCTGGAACATTCCGACGCGATCACGACCGTCTCGGAGTTCATGCGGCGGGAAACGCTCGCCCACCTCGCCATCACCCGGCCCATCGAGGTCATCCATAATTTCTTCGAGCCCCGCCCCCCTGTCAGCGACCCCGCCGACGTGCGCCACGAGCTCGGCCTGCGCGACGGGGAGGCGATGCTCCTGCATCTGTCCAATCTGCGCGCGCTCAAGCGCATTGACCTCCTCCTGGAAACCACCGCCCGCCTGGTGCAGACCGGGGAAAACTTCCGTCTCGTCATCCTGGCCGGGGCCGACTTCGCGCCGTTTGCCGCTGAGGTGGCGCGCCTCGGTCTCACCCGACGTGTAATCGTCCGACAACACGTCGCCGACATTGAGGACTACCTGCATGCCGCCGACCTCGGCCTCTTCACCTCCGAGACGGAAAGCTTCTGCCTGAGCATCCTCGAGCTGATGAGCCTGGGCCGCCCGAGCGTGGCGTTCGCCGTCGGCGGCATCCCTGAAGTTGTCATCGCCAACGAGACCGGCCTGCTCGCCCCCTTCGGCGACACCGCCGCCCTCGCCGCGCACGTCCGGGCCCTGCTCCACAACCCCGTCCGCCGCACCGACCTCGGGGCCGCCGCCCAGCGCCGCGCCCGCAAGCTGTTTTCCGCCGCTGCCATTGTCACACGTTACGAAGAGCTTTATCGCCGGATTTTGCCGGGGCCGCCGCGCACTGGCTGCGCTCCATGAGCCGCAAACAATGCCGGCTTCCGTTTCATGGACTCCGGCTCCTGAACGCATTACCGCCAGTCATGTGGCTGCTTGTTTTGGCTTGGAGATTCACTTCCCTTTTTGGCTGATAAAATCCTTGGGTGCCATCATGCTTGGCCGGGGCTCGTTAAAATCGGATGCGAGCGACTTCCTGGCGACGCTTCGTCCGAGAAAGTTTTCAACTCATGCTTCGCCAACACCAGAAGAAACCATCGTTCTTCTTCTCCCGGAATTTCGTAAAATCTGCCAAAGAGACATGTCCGTTTCGCATCCATTCCAATCAGCACGACGCCTGTTTTGTATTTACTATAATTATAATCACTTATCCCATAGTCGCCAGTCTGGAATATATAATCAGGTGAACCTTGGTATTTCGCTTTTTCAAGGTTATATAAATCCTTGGATCGCGTCACGGCGATGTCGTTTGTGATATATAATATCTCATGACTGCCGTCTGCCGAGAGACGATGCGCCCCTGCGCCTATCTTTGGTGAGCACGCCCAAAAATATAATGCAAATGCGGAAATTAATATTAAAAATTTAATAATTTTCATGGGCGTATTATATATTGCCCGCCAGGGTCCGCCTCGCCGACTGAAAACTGATTCACTCCTCACAGATTCTCATGCACCACCTTCGCCGGCGGGAAGCCGTTGAAATAGGTCGCCGAGGCATGGCTGTAGGCGCCGATGTTCACGCTGTACACGAGGTCGCCGCGTTCGAGGTCGGGCAGGTTCTCCGCCATCGAGACCACGTCGAGCGCGTCGCAGGTCGGCCCGAAGACGCAGCTCAGGCTCGTCGGCCCGCCCTTGAACGCCTTCACGGGATATTTGCAGTGGTCGAAGATGACGCCCGAGTAGGTGTGATAGACCCCGTCGTTGATGTAGTAGCTCGTCTTGCCGTCGCGCACCGCCTTGCCGATCACGCTCGCCACCGAGGTGCCGCACACTGCGGCCAGAAACCGCCCCGGCTCCGCCAGCACCTGGATGTCCTTTGGGAACAGCCGGTCCAGCTCGGTGTTGATCACCTTCGCCAGCTCGCGGAACGGCCGCACCGACGCATCATACGGCGCCGGAAACCCGCCGCCAATGTCCAGCAGGTTCATCTTCGTGTAGCCGCGGGCGCGGGCCTCCTGGAAAATGTTCGCCGTGAGGTTGAGCGCCTGGACGTAATTCTCAAAATTGGTCGTCTGGCTTCCCACATGGAAGCTGATGCCCTCCACCGTCAGGCCCACGCGGTCGGCCTCCAGGATGAGGTCCACCGCCTCGCCCGGCAGCGCGCCAAACTTCGACGACAGCTCCACCATCGCGCCCGTGTTCGGCACCTTCAGCCGCAGCGCGAGCCCCGCGTTCGGCGCGTGCTTTTTGATTTTGTGGATCTCCTCCAGGTTGTCGAACGTGACCAGCGGCTTGTATTGGTTGAGCTGCTCCAGCGTGTCGGTCGGCTTCGTGGGGTTGGCGTAGATGATCTTGTCCCAGATCCAGTCCTGCCGCTTTTTGGCCGACATTTTTTTGATGTTCTCGTACACGATCATGAACTCCGGCATCGAGGCGACGTCGAAGCTCGCCCCTTCCTTGAACAGTGTGCGCACGATCTGCGGATCCGGGTTCGCCTTGACCGCATAATAGACCTGGATGCGTGGCAGGTGCCGGCGGAATTCCCGGTAAGCCTTCCGCAGCGCCTCGTGATCAATCACGAACAGCGGCGTGCCATGTTGCTGGGCGAGCTGCTGGAGCCGGGCTTTCGTGATCATGGCGGGCCTTTAGCCGGCATCCGTCACCAGGAAATTCTTGAACTGCCACGGGTCCTTGTGGTCGAGGTCGGCATCATTGTAGCCGGCAAACGTCGTATCGCGGTGCTTGAGCGGAGTCCAGTCGCAGGGCTTCGAAATCCATTTGCCGAGATACGGCTTGGAAACCTTGAGGATGTAGTCGTGCGGCAGCTCGTCCGGCACCACCACCCCCGCCTCCGGGTTCTCGATCATCCACATGGAGGCGGCGACGACGGAGATGGCGACCTGCATGGTCGTGGCGTTCTGGTGCGGCACCAGGCGGCGGGACTCCTCGATGCTCAGGTCCGAACCGACCCACCACGAATTGTAGTCGTGGCCCATGATCAGAGCGCCGAGCACGTCCGCCCCGCCGGTGATCTCGTCGTTCATGATGCGCTGGTTCTCGTTCAGGTGATAGTTGTAGCCGCGCATTTCGTTGAGCGAGGCGATGGCCTCGTCGCAGGGGCAGTAGGCGTAGTGCATCGTCGGCCGATAGACGGCCTTGCCGTTCTTCCACACCGTGAGCTTGTCGGAAATCGTGAAGGCCTCGCCATGACGGACGACCATCCCGAGAATGTTCCAATTCGGGACATAGGAGCGGACCCAGACGTTGATGCCCATCTGCGCCAGGCAGATTTGGTTCTTCGGCCCTTCCTGGTGCTGAAAGGCGTGCTTCGGCAGCGTCTTCTCGTGCGTTCCCCAGCCCATCTCGGAAGTCGTCGTGCCCTCTTCGCGGAAGCCCTCGATGCTCCAGGTGTTGACGAACTCGTCCACCTGCTTCGGCTGGTCCGTGATCTGCGTGTCGCGCTCGGAGCAGTGGATGACTTTCACGCCCAGCGCCTGCGCCAGGTGGTTGAACTGGCGGGTCTCAATCAGCTCCGTGATTTTCTCCGCCTTCGCCCCGGTCGCCTTCTTGTCCTTGATGAGGCGGCGGCCGATATCAATGAGGCCCTGCTTGACGAAATGGGAGATGAGCCCGGGGTTGGCACCGTGCTCGATGACGGCCGTCGGCCCCTTGGTCTTCCACTTCGCGAGCATCTTGCGCAGGTTCATATGGCGCCAGTAGAGCGTCTTCGTCGTCGGATGCGCCCTCGGGCCGCTGGCGTAGGGGTCCCACAGCTCCGTCGAGGTGTTGATGTAGCGCACGCCGTGGTCGTGGCACCACTGCAGGATTTCGCACGCGTCAATGTTCCAAGCGAGGTCAATGAGGATGTCGCCGGGGCCGACATGCTCCGCCAGCAATGTCTTCATGTTCTCCTCCGTCACACGGTCGCGCACGAAGCGGACGCCTTTGGCGGTCCACTGCTTCAGCTTCGCGGCGCGGTCTTCAAAATCCATCACCGTGACCTGCTTTGCCGGCACCTTGATGTGCTTGAAGAGGATCGGCAGGGTGCACTCGGCCACGGCGCCGTAGCCAACGAACAGGATTTTGTTTTTGAATGGGAGCATGATGGAGAAAAGGAAAAGCCGCCTCGGAGGAGACGGGGAAACAAAAACCACTTTGATTCCCCGGCGGGCGCAAGTGTTTTCCCACGCGCCGCGCCATTCCCTCTGTGAGGATCAGGTTACGGCCGTTCCGGCCGGCCTCGGCCGCTGCCGATGTTCACCGCTACTTTCCGCCGGCCAGTTTGCCGACGAACGCCGCAAACCCCGCCGCCTGCGCGCGCAGGCGCTTCGCCGACTCCCCGTCTTTCAGCCGGCCATCCTCCCCGAGCTGGTCGTAGATGCCCGGGAGGAACACGCGCTCGGGAAACAGGTGGGCGTAGCGGTAGCTGAAGATCGCCGCGAGCTGCTCCACCGGCCGCAGGCCGCCCCACGACCCCGCCGCCACGCCCGTGAACGCCACCGGCCGCCGCTCAAACGCCTCGGGAAACTTGAGCATGTCGATGAAGTATTTCAGCACCCCCGGCGGGCCGCCGTTGTATTCCGGCGTGACGAGATGGACGCCATCGATCGCCAGGATCGCATCGCCAAACCGGGCAAAAGCCGCGGGCTTCTGCGCATAGGCCGAAGGCTGAAAAATCTCCGCCGGCAGTTCGGCAAGATCGAGGATGTCGGCCGGGTGGCCGGCCTCGGCATAAAATGCGGCGAGCGCCGTGACGACTTTGCGCGTGTTGCTGCCCGGCCGGTTGGTGCCGGAGAGAAGTGTGAGTTTCATGGAAAGAGACGGGCGGCCTCGCGCTGGTGCGAAAAGAGAGCGGTCTCCAGCGAGACCACCATGCTCCCTCTATTGTATAGAGTGAGGTGCGGACTGGGGCTTGAAAGCCGAAGCGGCGTCTGCCAAGCAAACGTCCTGCACCCCACCCTGCTCCGCTGGGTTCGACTGGGTTCGACTGGGTTCGACTGGGTTCGACTGGGTTCGACTCGCCTTGACCGCCCAAATCTGCCTTTCTGAAATTTGATGGCTGCATTTACCTGAATTTTTTCGCCCTGCCTTGGTTTGATCAGGCCTGATTAGGTTTGATTCACCTTAATTCTCTTAATTTGCCTTAATTTTCACGCTGACTTGGTTTGATTAGGCTTGATTGACCTTGATCCGCCTTGAGCGGGTGGCGACGGCTGCAAAGAACGCCGGCGGCTGGCCGGATTGCTAAAATGAGCGGCTGCGGGCAGGCCTACAGGCCTGCTTCTGAGCCTGCGGGGGAAAGCGGGAAAATCAAGCTCAAAGCCTCGCAATGACAGGATCCTCCCTGTTCCCAACACCACTTTCATGGTAGGTTCACCAACGGGGAGATCCATATGTTCCTCTGTCTTACATTATTTACTTGCCTTACTTTACAATAATCGTCTTCCTTCTCACGCCATGGCCACCACCACCGAAACCGCCTACGTCACCTCGAAGGGCCAGCTCGTCGTGCCCGCCCGGCTGCGCCGCAAGTTCGGCATCAAGGCCGGCACGCGCATCAATTTCTCCGAAGATCGCGGCCGTATCGTCATCCAGCCGGTCACACGTGACTTCATTGATTCGTTTTGCGGCGTGTTCAAACTGAGGCCTGGCGAAAAATCCGCCGTGCAGGAATTGCTGGAAGACCGCGCCAAGGAACGCGCGCGGGAGGACCGCGAGCTGGCCGAGGACCGCCGCAAATGAAGCCGCCTGTGCTCGATTCCTCTGCCGTGCTGGCCATGCTCTTCGGCGAGCCAGGGATGGAAGAGATGCGTGCGCTTCTGCATCGAGCCAACACCGCCGACCGGCCTTTGCTGATCACCGCCGTCAACTGGGCCGAGGTGCTCTATCGCACCGAAGCCCGGCAGGGCGCGGCGGGCGTGGCGACGGCCCGGCTACTGGCCAACCATGGGCCGCTGGCGGTTGTGCCGGTTGACGTCGAGCAGGCGGAAATCGCCGCCGACTACAAGTCTTCCGGCCGGCTTGGACTCGCCGACGCCTTCTGCGCCGCGCTGGCGAAACTGCGGAACACGGAACTTGTCACCGCCGACTTGGATTTTAAGGTGCTGGAGAAAGAGATCAAAATCACATGGCTCAAGACCCCATAGACAAAGGTCGTGAGCTTACCTCAAAGCTCAAGCGATGAACGCCTACTACGCCGCAGAGGTAGCGTCTTTCATCGACGCTCCCTCGGATACAATTCTTGGAACCCTCACGGCGAACAGTGACTATGCAATCGATCCGCCACAACGTGATGCGTGGCTCATGCAAATAGAAATTCTGAAACCAGCACTCGCTGGCGCGGAGGGGACAATCTTCCTCGAGTTCAACGTTCCTCGTATCGGAAGCCGTATCGACGCAGACACTTTACGCGCAGCATTCGGTCGCTGCAATTGCTCGCAGTGATGCTGGTGCCAAAAATCTCAGGGTCACTTCCCAGCGCATCGAAGAATTGGTTGAAGATGCACGCCAAAATAAGCGCAAACTAATCATCTTCGTTACCGGTGTTCCCGGCGCCGGAAAAACACTGGTCGGCTTGAACGTCGCCACGCAGAAGCGCGATGAAACGCAGCCCACCCATGCCGTCTTTTTGTCTGGCAACGGCCCGCTGGTGGCCGTGTTAAGGGAAGCCCTCACGCGCGACGAAGTCTCCCGGCTTCGCCAACGAAACGATAAAACCCGGAAGGGGGTGGTGGGACAAAAGGTGAAGGCCTTTATTCAAAACGTGCATCACTTTCGTGATGCTGGCTTGCGGGACAACGCTGCCCCCAGTGACCATGTGGTCATTTTTGATGAAGCGCAACGGGCCTGGAACCGCGAAATGACCGCCAGCTTCATGCTGAGAAAAAAGAAACGCGTAGGCTTTACCCAGTCCGAACCCGAGTTTCTCATTTCTTACCTTGATCGCCACGATGACTGGGCTGTGATCGTCTGCCTCGTAGGAGGGGGCCAAGAAATCAACCGTGGCGAAGCGGGCATTTCCGCCTGGCTCGATGCCATTCAAACCACATTTGGATTGCTCTGGCTTGGTCGAGCATGTGATCTCTTGGGGATGAGCTAGGGGGCATGGGGAATTTTTCTGGGCCGACCGCGATGCCTTGGGCCGTTTGTCAGGCTGTCAGGGCTCCTCGACGATTGCTGTTGTTTGAAACCGATCCTTCAGGCC
>JBAXLL010000016.1:0-14215 GCA_037134835.1 Verrucomicrobiota bacterium | reverse complement strand
CTGACCCCCCGGAAATCCCATGAACACCCGCCGCCCGAAAACCGAACTGCCCCTCCCGCATCTTTCCCGCCGCAAGTTTCTCCGTGGTGCGGGCGTCATCATGGCGCTCCCATGGCTCGAATCACTCCCGGTCTGGGGCCAGGACACCGTCACCAAGGCCGGTGATGCCGTCACACCACCCAAGCGTCTCGCCGTGCTCTTCATGGCCAACGGCGTGAACGTGAAATACTGGACCGCAAAATACGACGAGAACGACCAAATCGCGCTCGGTGAGAGCCTCAAGCCCCTAGAGCCTCACAAGGACAAGGTCAACTTCATCCACGGCCTCTACAACAAGGCCGCCCGCGGCGTCGGCATCCACCCCGGCATGACCGGCAACCTCCTCTCCGGCCTGCCCCTCACGAAAGGCGCGGAACTCCATGGCGGCGTGAGTTTCGACCAGTTGCTCGCGCAGCGCATCGGCGAGCAGACCGTCCAGCCCAGCCTCGTGCTCGGCTGTGAGCAGCCCGTCACCGGCTACCACGAGTCCAACTACTCAATGGCCTACAGCTCGCACATCTCCTGGTCCACCCCCACCTCGCCGGTGCCCATGGAGGTCTATCCCTCGCTCGCGTTCGACGCCCTCTTCGAAAACCGCGGCAGCCAGCGCAATCTCAGCGTCCTCGACCGCGTGCTCGACCAGGCTAACTCACTCTCCCGCAAGGTCAGCTCGACCGACAAGGCCAAGCTCGACGAATACCTCACCAGCGTACGCGAGATCGAGCAGCGCGCCATTGGCACCAAGGCCGCCAAGGCGCAGGCCGACCAGCTCGCCCTCACCCGCGGCCCGCAGGCGGTGGAGATGATGCCCCGCCCCGCCAACGGCCTCCCGGAGGACATCCGCGAGCACATGCGGCTCATGGCCGACATCCTCGCCCTTGCCTTCCAGACCGACAAGACCCGCCTCGCTACCCTGCTTCTCTGCCGCGACATCTCCGGCCTCTTTTACCCTTTCATTGACGGCGCCAAGCACGCCCATCATCTCGCCAGCCACGATGACGACGACGCGTTCATGCGCATCAACCAATACTACGTCAGCCAGTTTGCCTACCTCATCAACAAGCTCGGCTCAATGCGCGAGGGCACCGGCACCGTGCTCGACAACACCGGCCTCGTTTTCCTCTCCAACATGCAGTCCGGCACCCGGCACGACAATAGCAAGGTTCCCGTGCTTACCGCCGGCAACCTCGGCGGAACCCTTGATACCGGCCGCGTGCTCGATTACACCGACGCCGGTGACGAAAACCGCAAGCTCTGCAGCCTCTACCTCTCGCTCATGGACCGCATGGGCGTCACTCTGGACAAATTCGGCGACGCCACCGCGCGACTGGACGGGATCTGAACGGCGGCTTCGCATCACGCCGGCCTTAAGGACGGCCTAAACCCATTTTACGCTCTCTCCGGCACCCTTAAGCCATCTGGCCTATGGGGTCAGCCTCGTCACGATCTCGCCAAGGCTGGTGAAAACCTCATCGGCGCCGGCGGTGTGGAGCTCTGCGGCAGTGTGGGTACCGGTGGTTACGCACCAACAGGCCAGGCCGGCCAAGCGTGCCGTTTGCACGTCGTAGGGCGAGTCGCCGATGAGGAGCGTGGTCGTCGTGTCGGCGTTGAGCACAGCGAGGGCGTGTGCGGTGAATTTGGGTTCGGGCTTGAGCCACAGCGTATCGTTCGCCCCAAATATGCCGTCGAGCAGCGGCGCGAGCCCAAGATGTTCGCAGATGCGGCGGGCCGAGGGACCGTGCTTGTTGGTGAGCACCGCCGTCTTCGCGCCGGTGGCGCGGCCGGCGGCGAGGACCTCACCTGCGCCTGGGAGAGCGGTGACGTCGTCAAGCATTGTGGCGGCCGAATGCGCCCGGAAGAGCGGCAGCACTGCGGCGACGTGCTCCGGGCCGGCGAGCCGGCGGATGGCGTTTTCCAAGCCGCCGCCAACTGCGGCGCGTACCTGCGCCGGCGTTGGGACGGGCAGGCCGAGCCGGCCCATCGCGTACGCATGGCAGCGGTGGATGGCGGCAAAGTGGTCAACCAACGTGCCGTCGAGATCGAAGAGAAGGGTGCGGAAACGCATGGGCGAGACGGAATCCTCGCGGAAGTGCGGAAAAATGGAAGCGCGGAAGCGCGGGCCGCGACGCCCTCCTCGAAGCTCGGAACGATCGCCGGAATCAACGAATCCGAGAGGCCCCTCTTTTGAGCGTCCGTGCCCGGCATAGGTCATTCATCTCAGCATTTTTAAGGTTTCACCATGCGCAGGACGTGTTACACCTTGTCTGCCATGTCCGTCCCGTCCGTCGCCACTGCTGAAACCGCACCGCGGGTTTCCGCCCGCCTCGAGGGTGGCTGTTTGCACGTCGCGCTCGGCGGGCGCTGGCGCATCACAGCACCACGGCCGGCGTGGGCGGACACGGTGCGCGAGACGGAGGGCACGGGCAATCCACCTCCCACACGTGTCGAGCTGAAATTCGGCGGGGATCTGACGGGTTGGGACAGCGCGCTGGTGCTGTTTGTCGGAGAGGCGCTGCGCTGGTGTCGGGGTCATGACGCCTACTGCGACCTGAGTGCGTTACCCGGCCCGCTGCAGCGACTGGCCGACCAGCTCACGGGTGCGGCGGATCCGGCCGACGCGCCGCCGCCCGAGCCGGCGGAAAATTTTCTCGCCCATGTCGGGCATGCTGCAACGGACGTATGGCAGAAGGCCGGCGAGATTGCGGCCTTCGTGGGCGAATGCTCCCTCGGCGCGGCCCGCGTCGTGCTCGCCCCCTGCAAGTTCCGCTGGCGGGACTGCTTCGACGAGATGCAACAGTGCGGCGCGATGGCGCTGCCCATTGTCGGCCTCATCAGCTTTCTCACCGGCGTGACGCTCGCCTACACCGGCGCGGTCGTGCTGCGGCAATATGGTGGCGACATCTACCTCGCCGACCTGATCGGCCTCGCGATGGTGCGCGAGATGGGTGCGGTGATGGCCGCCGTCGTGCTGGCGGGCCGCACCGGCGCGGCCTTTGCGGCCACGCTGGGCAACATGAAGGCCGGGGAGGAAATTGACGCCCTCACGACATTTGGCATCCGCCCGGTGGATTTTCTCGTGCTGCCGCGCGTCGTGGCGCTGGGCGTGATGATGCCGCTGCTCGTGCTCTACGCCGACGCCATGGGGGTCATCGGCGGCATGGCCGTTTCCTACGGCCTGCTCAACATCTCGGTCACCGCCTACTGGCACGAGATGATGGTGACCGTGACGCAGCGCTCCATCAACATCGGCCTGATCAAGGCCACAGCGTTCGGCCTGATTGTCGGCCTGTCGGGCTGCCTGCGCGGGCTGGAGGCCGACCGTAGCGCGGCGGGCGTGGGCCGCGCGGCCACCTCGGCGGTCGTCACCGCCCTGCTCCTCCTCGTCATCGCCGACGCCTTTTTCGCCGTCGCCTTCAACGCCCTAGGCTGGTGAGGCGCCATGAGCTTGAAATGAAAACAAATTCCAACCGCCGGGACCGGCTTGAAACCCTGTGACCGCTTCCGCTGCCACCGTCCCCGTCATTGCCGTCGCCGGGCTCGAGTGCCGCTATGGTGCCAACGTCGTGCTGCGCGACGTGACGTTCTCCGTGCGGCGCGGGGAGATTTTCTTTGTCATCGGCGGCTCGGGCTGCGGCAAGAGCACGCTGCTGCGCAACCTCATTGGCCTGCACGCGCCCGCCGCCGGCACGGTGGAGTTTTTCGGTGAATCGTTCGCCGCCGCCGGCGAAGGCCGGCGGCGCGAGCTGCTGCGGACGTTTGGCGTGCTCTACCAGGGCGGCGCGCTCTGGAGCTCGCTCACGCTCAACGAAAACGTCGCCCTGCCCCTCGCCGAATACACCACGCTCACCCCCGCCGAGCGCGACGAGCTCGTGGCGCTCAAGCTCGCGCAGGTCGGTCTCTCGGGTTACGGCGACCACTACCCGGCGGAGCTCAGCGGCGGCATGCGGAAACGCGCCGGCCTCGCTCGCGCCCTCGCGCTCGACCCGGCGGTGGTGTTCTTCGACGAACCTTCCGCCGGCCTTGATCCCCTCACCTCCCGCAATCTCGACGACCTGATCCGCCAGATCCGCGACACGCTCGGCACCACCTGCGTGGTCGTGTCGCACGAGCTCGCGTCCATCTTTGCCATCGCCGACCGCGTGCTCATGCTTGACAAATCGGCCAAGGGCGTCGTCGCCGAAGGCAACCCCCGCGAACTCGCCCACGGCGGCAACGCGCGGGCGCGGGAGTTTCTGCTGCGGGGGGAGAACCAACCTTGACCCTACACGCCGTCCCTTCAACTCTCCGTGCCCTGCACCGCTTTTCTCCGTGAAAACCAAGCTCAGCCCCTCTGTCATCGGCCTGTTTGTACTCGGCGCGCTGCTGCTCGCGGGAATCGGGCTGGTGTCGTTTGGCAACGTCAGCCTCTTCACCAAACCCGAGCGGTTTGTGGTCTATTTCGACGAGTCGGTCCACGGTCTCGATCTCGGTTCGCCGGTCAAGTTTCGCGGCGTCCGCATCGGCCGCGTAGCCGACATCCGCGTCCGTTACGACGCCGCCAAACAGCACTCCGAAATCGAGGTCGTCTGCGAGTTCAGCCGCGACACGATCAACGATGCGGCGGGTGGGGCGATCAATATCGCCGACCACGCCGTGCTGAAAAAATTTGTGGATGAAGGGCTGCGTGCGCAGCTCGGCATCCTCGGCTTCGCCACCGGCCTGCTCTACGTCGAGCTGGATTTCTTCAATGCGCGCCAGTTCCCCCCCACGCGCTCGGCTTTCGCCGACAAAACCTACGCCTCCGTCCCGGCCGTGCGCTCCAAGAGCGTCGAGCTGCAAGCCAGCATCTTCGAAGTCCTCGCAAAGCTGAAAGACGTGGACATCGCGGCCCTCGCCCGCGAAGTCACCGGTCTCGTCACCGACGTCCGCCGCCAGTTCAACGCCCTTGATCTCCCGCAGCTGGTCAGCGAATCCACGCAGACCGTCCGCGCCGTGCGCGTGATCGCCAGCGACCCGGCGTGGCAGACCGCACTCGCCAACGCCAACAGCGCAATCACCGACCTGCGCAACGTGATCGCCAGGATGGATGGCCAGGTCGGCCCCACCGTGGAGAATCTCAATGCCGTGTTCACGCAGGCCAAGGCGGCGGTGGACTCGTTCAATGCCGCTGCGCTGACGGTCCGCCAGTTCATCACCGCGCAGCAAGGCCTCGGGGCCGACGCCGACATCGCCGTGCGCCGCCTCGCCGAAGCCGCCGATGCCGTGCGGCGGCTGGCGGAATTTTTGGAGCGCAACCCTGCCGCGCTCATCACCGGCAGCAAGCCGGCCGAGCCCGGCGCGCCAGTGCCGGCCTCGCCCGCATCACGCAGCCCGGCCGGGAAAAAGCCATGAGGCGCGCGCCGGTCAAATCCCATTCCGTCGCAGGCTTGCGGTTCGTGTTTGGTTTCGCGGTCTTGCTGCTCACCGGCTGCCATATCCTGCCGGCGCCGCAGGCGGATCCGGCGCATTTTTACACCCTCGGTGGCAAGGCCGCCGAGGCCCCCGCACCCTCGCCCGCCAGCACCTTGCGCCTCGGCTTGCGCCCGGTCGAGCTGCCCGTGTATTTGCAAAATCGCGCGCTCGTCGTGCGGCCGGGCGGCAGCGAAATTCGCTACCAGCAAAACCACCGTTGGGCCGAACCGCTGGACGAGGCCGTCGCCCGCGTCGTGCGGACCCGGCTGCTTGCCGCACCCACGGTCGCAACCGTTTATCCGACGCCCTTCCCGGTGGGCGAGCCGCGCGACTACGACGTGACCGTGCGCGTGCTCCGCTGCGAAGGCGAACGCCGTCCCGACGGCCATGCCACCGCACAGTTCACCGCCGTCATTGAGATCGCCCGGACTGCCGGCCCGGCCCTGGAAATCGTGGCGCGGAAAACTTTCACCGCCCCCGCCGCCTGGGACGGAAATGATTTCGCGGCCCTCGCGGCCGCCCTGGGGGATGCCGCCGCCGGGCTCGGGCAGGAGATCGCGGCCGCACTGCCGGCGGCGCGTTGAACGCTCATTCCTCCAGCTCCACGTTCCAGTAGGCGAGGTCGAGAAAATCCTTCCAGCGCTCGCGTTCGCGGGTGTTGAGCACGAGCGAGATCACGGGCCGCCATTTCGGGCGGACAGGCTTGCGGACGAGCCGCATGTGCGCCTCATGCGGGAGGCGGTTGGCCTTGCGCGTATTGCAGCGGATGCACGAGCACACGATGTTTTCCCACGTCGTCTTGCCGCCGCGGTCGCGAGGGATGACGTGGTCCAGGTTCAGCTCCTCCCGGGCGAAGATGTGGCCGCAATACTGGCAGGTGCTCCTGTCGCGCTCGAATACGTTGTGCCGCGTCAGCTTCAGCTCCTTGCACGGCAGCTTGTCGAACCACGAGAGCAGGATGACGCGGGGCAGCCGGATCGCGCGCGTCGGCGTGTGGACGGTCTCCAGCGGCTCAAGCGCCGGATTGCGGTGCGAAAAATCCATCCAGTCCATCAGCGAGAACACGCGGAAATCGTCTTCCGCATGGTGCACAACCGAGGCGTGGCCGCCCGCCAGCAAAGAAAAAGCCCGGCGCGCGCCAATGACATTGACCGCCTGCCAGAGGCGGTTGAGCACCAGCACCGATTGGTCGAGGGCAGTCTCCATACGGGGCCAAGCTGATAGTCGCGCCGCCGCGCGGGTGTCAAGAGGCGCGGGCGCGAATAATGGGCGGAGGGCGCAGGTGGCCGCCGAACTGCGGCTTGCATTTGAAGGCGGAGACCGGTGCGCATCGCGGAAGCGCGGAGGGGCGGAATCGGAAGAGGCCAGAGGCCAGAAGGGCGGAGGGGAGAGGGAGTGAAACGGCTGGACAACCGCCGCCGGGCGGGGTTGGGTGCGCGAGTAATCCCCGACCCCGTGCACGAATTTTGCCCCGTGATTTCTCCCACCCTCACCGCCACCGCCGAGCTCCGTTTTCACCGGTAAGTCGGGCGTGAGGTAACGATGTTCCAAAAGGTTCTGGAACTTTTTTAACCCTCACTGGATTTTACACCAATGAATCACCGACGCAGCGGACCCAGATTCACACTACCTGTGCTGCTTGTCTCAATACAGTCAGACCAAAGTCGTCTAGGTTTGGAGATTCCTGACCTGCGAAAAACTGACGGCCTGACGGCCGATTTCCATCTTGCCGATTGCCGAGCTTCCGGCTTTCTCCCGTCTTACCCATGTCAGAGCATGTTCTCACACTTGTGCAGCGGAAAGAAGGCGAAATCGTTTTGCACGCGGACGCGAAAGGATTGGCGTTGCTCATCGCTGCGCTCGAACGTCTCAAAAAGAAAGCGGAAGAAGGTGCGTCCGATCACGACCACTTGATGACGCCAGCGTGGGCTGGCACCGAATTATCGGAGAAGAAAGGTGCCGAGGCTGGCGCGTTGATTCATCACTTGAAAATCTACGGATGGAGCGAAGAGGCGGCTAAGGAGCATGGATTCCGCGAATGATGAAGACGCCCAAATGAGTCAGCGCCGGGATTGACGTTCGGTGTACTGCTTGGCAGGGTTAGAGAATGAAACGGAATCTTTTTTTGACGGCGGGACTCGTGGCGGTGATGCTTGGTGGATGTGAGGACAGCCCGATGCGAACAGGCTGGGTAGCGATGAGCAACCGCAGCGCCATGCTGAAACTCGAATTGGGTATGACCGAAAGCCAAGTGCTCGATCTGATGGGAAAACCGAGCAAGATGGAGTACTATCGCCGGGCTGATGGTACTACCACAGATTTTTGGATGTACATGACGAAAGGCAGAATAGCGCCGTCCTTTCAACTAACAGAAGCGAGCTTTACGCCTCTGGCATTTTCCGATGGCCGACTATTGGGTTGGAATCGGAATTTTTACTATGATGCCATTCGTGTGTCACAAGAAATAAAGGCCCGGTAGTGTCCTAATTTTGGTCTTCGCTTCGCTAGACCATATCCCCCTCCGTCGTAGGGCGGGCAATCTGCCCGCTCCCCCTCCGTGCTTCCGCCCTTCCGCGCTTCCGCGATCACGCCAGCAGATCGGAGGGTCATCATGCTTGATGCTCGCTACCACCGCAGGTCAAAGGCCGTCCTGGTCGCAGCCGGTGCTGCGCGGCCGCGCGCTGATGAGCGGCGACGGCGACGCGGCCTGGGCGCTCGGCGTGCTCTCCGGGTGGTCGGAGGTCTCGACGGTCAGCTCCCCGGCGGCGATGCGCTTGAGGTAGGCGAGGCTCAATAGGCGGCGGAAGCGTTCCTCGTGGGTATCGCGGCCCTGATGCCGGCCAGATCGTCGAAACCGTCCGTGTGCCGGCCGGGCGCTCCGGCCGGCCCCACCCCGGCCCTGCCGGCCCGCTGATGCCCGTCTCCCGGCGGACAAGGGCCGGTCGCTTGGTCCGTTCAGCGGATTTTCCAGGCCACAACATCCTCCGGCGTGTCGAGGTCCAGCGCCAGCCCGGGCAGCTCGACCGCCGCCGTGTCGCCGGCGTGCGCCGCGAGAAAATGCCGCGCGCCCTCCTCGCCCGTCAGCGCCGCCAGCGCCGAAAAATGCTCCCGGCCAAACAGCACCGGCACGCCCAGCCGTCCCGCATAGTGGGCCGCCGCAATGCCTCGTCCGGTTTCGCGCTTCGCTGCAACGAGCCGCGCGACGACCGCCGCCGAAAACGCCGGCTGGTCGGTCACCGCCACCAGCGCCCCATCCAACGTGCGCGAAAACGTCCGCAATGTCTCCAGCCCCGCCCGGAGCGACGATGCCATGCCCTCGGTCCACGCCGGATTCTCTGTGACCAGCACCGGCTGGCGCGCGAGCCATGGGCGGATTTTTTCCGCCTGCGCGCCGAGGACGACGACCACCGGCCATGCCGCCGACGCCAGCGCCGCCTCCACTGCGCGCAGAATCAGCGGCTGCCCGCCGACCTCGAGCAGTTGCTTCGGCGAACCCATCCGCACCGACGCCCCCGCCGCGAGCAGCACCACGCCGAAGCGAAACGGCTTCGCCTCTGTTTCCAAGCTCCGCCCTCCGGCCTCCGCCTTCTGGCTTCCGTCCCCTGAACCCTGTCTCCTGAATCCTGTCTCCTCATTCCCCATGAATCGGCCCGCTCCTTTCGCGCAATGGCCGGCCTTCGCGGCCCGCGAGCACGGCCTGCACCTCGGCGAGAATCGCCAGCGCGACCGCCTCGGGCGTCTCCGCGCCGAGGTCAAACCCTACAGGGGCATGCAATCGTTCACCCATCGCGGAGTTAAGCGTCAGTCCGCCCGCCACAAGATCGGCGAGAATTTTTTCCGCCCGCTGCTTCGGCCCGAGCAGACCGAGGTAGGCGAGCGGCGATGGCAACAGCGCACGCAATAGCGGCACGTCGTGGACGTAGTGGTGTGTCATCACCACCGCCGCCGTGCGCCCGTCGGGCCGCGCATCCCTTGCGAGTTTTTCGGGCGCGGCGGCCAACACCGCCTCGGCCTCGGGAAACCGCCCTTTGGTCGCATAGGCCGGGCGCGGATCAAGCACACTGACAACAAAGCCCAGATCCGCCGCCATCCGGCAAAGCGGCTGCGCGTCGTCGCCCGCGCCGAAGATCAGCAGCGGCGTCGGCCGGGCGACATACTCAAAAAAAACCGCGGCTCCGTCAACTTCCGCATGATGCGAAGCGTGCCGGGCCACTGCCTCCTGCAAGCCCGCGCGCAACGCCCGGTCGCCCCAAAAGGCCTCTCCGTCAGCCGCCAACGCCGCCCGCGTGCCAGGCACGGCGGACGCGTCGCCTTGAAACGCCACCGCCAGCGCCGCATCCGAACGTCGCGCAAACGCACTGAGCACACACTCCGCCCAGCCGGGGCGGCTGCCGCCGTCCAGCCGCTCGATCACCAGGTCGGCGATGCCGTGGCAGCCCAGGCCCACGCCCCACACGAGGTCGTTTTCCTCCGTGGTATCATAGGTCACCGCTTGCGCCGGCCCGCCTGCCGCGACCGCCTGTGCGCGCAAAATCACGTCATCCTCCAGGCACCCGCCGCTGATGGAACCCGTGCGCACGCCGTCGGCTGCGAGCAGCAGCCGCGCGCCAGGCCGCCGGTAGGACGAGCCGCGCACCCGGCACAGCGTCACCAGCACCGCCGGCGCGGGAATCGGCCGGCTCAGGCGTGCAAGAATGGAGCGAAGTTCTTTCATCGGCAGGGAAATATGACGGAAGTTGATAGCGGCAAAAGCGTGTTGCGCAACCCCGCGAAACCGCGAAGAAACAGTGTGCGCTTTCTCCTGCATGGACCTTCTCAAAAAACTGGAACGCACTTTCGGACGCTTCGCCATTCGGAACTTCACCCCCTGCCTGATCGCCGGTCAGGTGGGCGCATATGTCCTGATCAGCCTGGGACGGTTGCAACCGGGCGATTTTTTGTTCGTGCCGCGGCTGGTGCTCGGGGGGGAGCCCTGGCGCCTGCTCACGTTTTTGTTCCTGCCACCGCCGTCGGGTGTCCTCTTCATTGCGTTTGCGTGGTGGCTGTTTTATCTCATGGGCAGCGCCCTGGAGGGCCATTGGGGCGCGTTTCGCTACAATCTTTTTCTGCTCAGCGGCTGGCTGCTCACCGTCGGCGTGGCCTGGTTTCAGCCCGACGCGCCGGTGCAAAACTACTTCATCGCCGGCTCGGTCTTTCTGGCGTTCGCCCGCCTTTACCCCGATTTCGAACTCGCGATCTTTTTCATCCTGCCGGTGAAGATCAAGTGGCTGGCCCTGTTCACCTGGGTCGGCTACGGCTACAGCCTGGTCGTGGGCGGCTGGTCGGCGCGGCTGCAAATCCTGGCCGCCACCGGAAATTTCCTCCTGTTCTTTGGCCACGACCTCTGGCTCACGGTCCGGATGCGCGAACGAAAAATGAAACTGCAGGCGGAGGAGTTCGCCCACGCCAACGACGCGCGCCACCGCTGCCATACGTGCGGCAAGACCGACCTTAACCATCCCGACCTCGATTTCCGCTACTGCTCCAAATGCGCCGGCGATGAGTGCTACTGCCCCGAGCATATTTCCCAGCACGAGCACGTGCCGGCCAAAGATGGCGACGCCCCCAAGCCCTGACGTCCGCCGCCTGACCCAGGCGGCCCGGCCGTCCACGCTGCGCGGCTGGCTTGCCCTCGCGGAAAAGCTCTATGCGCACCACGGCCTCGCGCTCGGACAGGTCGCCGGCGACGCCCACGACGAGGCGCTCTGGCTGCTGCTCCACACGCTTGGACTGCCAGCCGACAGCGACGCCCGCACGCTTGACCAAAAACTCGCCGCCGCCCAAGGCACCGCCATCGCCGCCATGCTCCGCCGCCGCATCGAGGAACGCGTGCCCGCCGCCTACCTCACGCGCGAGACGTGGCTGGGCGGGGAAAAATTTTATGTGGACGAACGCGTGCTCATCCCGCGCAGCTATTTCGTGGAGATCATCCCGACGCTCGACGCCCTGCTGCCCGCCAGGGTGACGGTGCGCCGCGCCGCCGATGTCTGCACCGGTTCCGGCTGCCTCGCCATCCTGCTCGCGCGGCAGTTCCCGGCGGCGACGGTGGACGCCATCGATCTCTCCGCCGCCGCGCTCGCCGTGGCGCGCATCAACGTCCGCGCTCACCGGCTCACACGCCGCGTCAGGCTGCGATGCGGCGACGTGTTCGCCGGCGTGCCGGCGGCGAAATACGACCTCATCCTCAGCAACCCGCCCTACGAACCGAGCGCCCGCTGCGACCGGCTGCCGGCCGAGTTCAAACAGGAGCCCCGCCTCGCGCTCGACGGCGGCCGCGATGGGCTGGATATCATCCGCCGGCTTTTCCAGCAGGCCCGCACCCGCCTCGCACCACACGGTCTGTTACTAATCGAGGTCGGCGGTTTGCGTCGCGCAATGCAGCGCGAGTTCAAGTCGCTCCATCTCGAATGGCTGCCCACCGCCGACGGCAGCAACTGTGTCTGCCTCGCACGGGCAGAACAGCTGGCCTGATCCCGCTTCTCCCGATGTGGCTACGCCGGAGCCCTGCACGGAAGAGCAGGGATTTTACTGAAACGCAGCCGCAGTCTTGCTGCGTCCTGATTCGATGGCTACCAAGCGGCAATCCGACAAGCCGCGGCCCTACCACACCGAGATACCCAGAGCATTCAAACGCGGAGCGCGCAGAGGACGCTAAAAACCTTCGCATCCCAAGTGCTCCGCGTCCTCCGCACTCTCCGTGTGTAATCTTCCCCTCCTCCATTGAAAATATTCAGTCCTCACAGCCCCACCAGGCTGCCGTGGCGCTTGAGCCATCGCTCGGCCTCGCGCCAGCCGGAGCAAGTCTCGGCAACGCGCGCCCAAAAGCGCTCGCTGTGGTTCATCTCCCGCAGGTGCGCCAGTTCATGATAGATGATGTAATCGCGTACCGATTCGGGCGTTTGCACGAGCCGCCAGTTGAGCGACACCGTGCCGCGCGCCGAGCACGAGCCCCAGCGTGAACGCTGGTTGCGGACAGTGACCTGTTTCAAGGTCGCACCCGTCTCCGCAGCCAGCTCCCATGCCCGCGCCGGTAGCTCGACCCTGGCACAACGGATGAACTGTGCCTCAAGCGCCGGCCGCAGATCGCCGTCAAGCGAACATACCCGAAACACATCGGCCGCGAGGCACACGCCGACCCGTTCTACGGCTGCCACGCCCACTGGACGGATTTCCGTCAGCTCGCCGCGCCACAGCACGCGGGTGCCGGGTGTCCATATCTCTGCACCGCGCGGGCGCCGTTGCTGTCGCGCCCGCGCGCGAGCGAGCCAGTCGGTGTGCGCCGCGACAAACCGCTCCGCCTCACGCTGTGATCCGCGCACCGGCACGGTGACAACCACGGTGCCGTCGCGCCGCAGCGTGAGCCGGTAGCGCCGCGCCCTCACGCTGCGGACGAACACTGCCTCCGGACACACCGCCGGTGTCGCCCCGCCCGCATTGAAAAGCATTTTCTGATTTCCGTCGCCATTCACGCGTGCAGCCAAGTCTCTCGCACCTCAGAACACCAGCGCGAATCCCACGGCAGCACAAACTACAGCTCGGTCGATTGGGAACAAGAAGGCCACCTACAGTAACTTTAATGGTGTAGGTCACGAATTCGTTTCTGGCGGGTTGTCAAAATCGAATCGAGACTGTCCGCTGCCATCGGCTATTCCATCCCCACCGCTTCGAAACGGTAAAACATCCACGTCGCCCGCACGCCGCCACCTGGCGCGGCGAAACGCTCCTCATATCGGTGCAGCAGATTGCGCAAGGTGCCCGGCGCAAGTCGCCGCACCGGTGCCGCGCCCACGCCGTGCAAACTCCGCAAAAAATCGCGCGCCGTCGGATGCGCAAAGTCACGCAGCTTCACCGTGTCGCGCACCACGCTTAGTCCGCCACCTACGAGCGCCGCACGCCATTCATCGGCCGTCCGCCACTGCACCGGACCGTCCTCGCCCGCCACCGTCCGCCATTCGGGCAGACTGCCCGCCGCAAACAAAGCTGCCAGCACGCGGCCGCCCGGCGCGAGCTGCGCGCGCCATGCGGCAAATATGCTTGCTGGTTCCGGCGCCCACTGGAGCATTGAGCTTGAAAAAATCCCGTCCCACGGCCCTTGCAGCGGCCGCTCCGCCGCCATAACCCTCCAGTCCGCCTGCGGAACGGCCTCTCGTCCGACCACGCACATTACCGGCGAAAGATCCGTCGCCGTCACACCGCCCGGCCAGCCGGCGAGGTGCGCCGTGAACACGCCCGGCCCCGCGCCGACCTCCAACGCCCGGCCCGTGCGCTCTGCCGGTACCCACTCCGCCAGCCAGCCAGCCAGCGCCGTCTGCACCTGCGCATGGCGGTGGTAGTTCCGCGCGGCCTTGGAAAAGCTGGCCGACGTCACGTGGACGCCTCCGTGACGTCCGCAAACGCCCGCAGCAAGGCCGCGGGATGATGCGTCGCGCCCGGGACGATGGAAATTTCGGGCACGAGCATGCGCAGCCTCGCCGCGTCGATCAAGGGATCGTCCGTGCCGCACCACGCCCGCCAGCCCGTGGGCAGCGCCGGGGGCAGGGCGGTGGTTTCGAGCCGGGCCAGTCCCCACGCCAGGATTTCCGGTGAAAGCTCCGCCCCCAGCGCCGCCGGCACGTCGAGGCCGGCGCGTGCGTAGAAATCCGTCAGCGCCGCCACCGGCGCATGGCGCAGCCAGCGCGCGAGAACTTTCACCTGCGCCCGCCCCACC